>JAITMT010000153.1 GCA_031277235.1 Tannerella sp. | reverse complement strand
ATATAAATCAGGCGTTTCTGACGTCCATTTTTTCGGATTTTTAATCATTTGCCTGAATTGCAACTGTTTTTTCCCGGGCTCGTTCAGGACAAACGATTCGCCGGTTAATTCGGCAACCGCCTGTTTTGCAGCGTCCAGCAACTTCGCTTTCACGCGAAAAGACTGCGACGGCTCGACGGTATATTTCTTGACATCCACCGTCAAATCAAGCACGGCGTCCGTATAAGTCCCGTCCAGATCCGTTACAACCTGCCAGTCAAACAAGCGGACGGCGGGCGTTGCATAAATCCACACATCGTCAAAAATTCCCGCTAAACGCCAGTAATCCTGCCCTTCCAGATAATATCCGTCGGAATATTTCACGACATGAACGGCAATCGTGTTTTTGCCGGGTTTGAGAAACTTTGTAATATTGTATTCAGCCGGTTCCTGCGCCCCTTCGTTGTAGCCGGCTTCCTCGCCGTTTATCCAGACAAACGACGCCGACGCCACCTTTTCCATCCGCAGAAAAACCTGTTGCCCCTTCCATGACGGCGGAATTTGAAACGTTTTCCGGTAGGCACCGGTCGGATTGTATTCGCGCGGAACAAACGGAGGATTAGCCTTGAACGGAGACGTTACATTCCTGAAAATCCTGTCTCCGAAACCCTGCATTTCCCAATTGGACGGAACTTTGATAGTTTCCCACTTGCGGTCATTGAAATTCGTTTCATAGAATTTGGGCGGAATATTTTCGGGCACGTCGCTGTAGAAAAACTTCCAGTCGCCGTTGAGCGAAAGGCGCTTTTCCGGCAGGAAAAAGGCTCTGCCTTCCTCCTGATTCAACTCGAAAACGGACGTGTTTTCAATGAAATCGTAAATATTTTCCGGATAATTTACCTGCTGCGCCTGCAAAGTGCCTGCCAGCAAACAAACCAAAATAAAAAAAGTAGTTTTATACATGTTTTCAGAAAGTTAATATTCTGAAAACAGATGTTTTTTCAAGTGGTCAATGACCATTTGCCAGGATTCGTCCGCATCGGCTCCGGGTTTAAGGTTGAATCCATGTTTGGCTCGAAACCGCTTGTGCGTAACTTCTACGCCTACCTCCATCAGTCTATCCCTAAATTCTTCTCCCTCCTCGCAGAGCGAATCAAATGCTGCCGTGGTAATCAGGGTCGGCGGGAAATCGCGCAGTTGCTTGTCGGTGGCAAAAATGGGTGAGATAGACGGATCTTTTCGATTGTCTTTTTCGTTGCAATAACATGCGTCGAAAATACGGCTCAGAAAAACCGGAATCGAGCCTCTCGGCGACGGTTTAAGGCTGGCATCCGTATAAAGATCCAGTGGCGGATAATTCATTACCAGGCATTTAATATTGAACTGTTTCAGATCCCGATTTATCAAACAGGCTGCGGCGCTCAGATTCCCTCCGGCGCTCTGTCCGCCAATCGCAATGTTGTCCGGGTCTATTCTCAAGTCCTCCGGATATTCGTTGGCATATTTTGCTATCGCATAACAGTCGTACAGGGCTTTGGGATGCGGGGCTTCGGGCGCCAACTGATAATCAACGTTGAAGATTTTGACATTTGCCTTTTCGGCAATCTTCGCCATGAACGGGTCATCCATATCGGCGTCGCCCATGATAAATCCGCCTCCGTGCATGTTGATATACAGCGGCAAATCCCGCGGATTGTTCATGTTGTACGCCAGCACCCGCTTATCGCCCAATACTGTCGGCAGGAACATTTCAGTCCCGAGGAGCGGTTTTTTCTTCCTGAAAGAGAGTTTATCCAGAACCGACATCCAATAACGCACCCTTGCTGCCTTTTCTTTCAGTTGATAACGATTCCATTGTTTTTCTTTCGGCATTTTTTTTTCTTTTTTTGTGTTAATATACTACCAAATAACCGTGGCAAAGGTACGGAGATTTTTTGGATTTACACAGACGGATGCAACTATTTTCAGAAAAGTATTGCGGATAGTGGAAAAATAGCGTATTTTCGCACGGTTGGGCAAGGGTGTGTACAGGTGTCTCCTTACAGAAAAAATCTTTCGGAAACACCTGGAACAGTGCATGTTAAAAAAAACGAAAGGCTGCCTTCGAAGCAGCCTTTCATTGCATGTACGCTTTTCCGCGTTGATTATTTAATATAACTGTAATATTCGTCGTCCGACGCGCAGTCCCACCATACGGGAATGCTCCAGATAAACAATTCGCCGGCATGAATATTCATCGCTGTTGCTTGCGCCGAGTTATAGCCCAATTCGAGAGCCGTCGGCAGCGTCCAGCGGCGTAGCCAATAGGCAGGATCGGTCTTTGCCGTGCCGGGTAATGCCGCTTGCCCCGTAAATAGCGGTCCGCGATCATAGCCGGGATAAACGACGCCAAAATCAGAGATATTACCGGCGCTGAAGTTGAGACGTCTCATATCATTCCAGTTTTCAAGGCTGCAACCCATTGCCAAATATTTTTGCAACATGATGTCGGACATGGTCAAACTTCCGGCATCCTGACAAACGGCATTGCTACCCATATAGGCGGAAATTTGACCCGCATCCATCGGGCTCATGTCCGGATTGGCGGCATCATATCCAAAGGCATGCCATTCGGTCAGTTTCGCCTGCATCATATCCAGATGTGCCTGGATACCGGCTTTGTAAGCAGTAAGAGCGTTGCCTCTGTCGCCCTGTCTCATATAAACTTCCGCCTTGATGAAACACATTTCATGATAAGTGAGAATTTCCATGTCGGACATCGGATGAAGCTGGAACGATCCGGTGGAACCGGCAACACCGGCATTGTAGGCATCAGCCGATTGCAGATACCAGTTAACATCCGACTCGTTTTGCCTGGTGGATGTGCCGGTAGTACCCGTCAGCGAGGCGTTACTGCGTATATTGACGTACACCGTATCTCCGGCATAGAGGTAGTTATTGTTGTTTACATAAATAGAACCTGCCCGGTATGTAACCTTCACACTGTCTCCATTGACCGAATAAGGCCGTCCGGACTCTTCCTGGGCGGAGATGAAGGCTGCACGGTCCGTCGGGTCGGCGATATAATAAGCCAGATCTACATCCTTACTTGCATAACTTGTTATCTGGATAGACGTGGCGCCTCCTTTAAGCAAACGGGTAGCCTGTCCGTAAGAATCTACTCCTTTCGAACGAAGCCAATCATTCGACTGCACCTTGCCATTCAGGTCGAATTTGACATTGTACATGGCGGCAGGTACGATTTTGCTCATGCGGGGATCTTCTACGCCGGAACCGCGCATATTGGTCAGCAAATTGTAATAGTATTGGGAAATACGTTGATTGCTGCCGTATGCTGCATAGTTCCAGTTGCCGTTGGTCATGATCGGGTCTCCGATCAGGTAATCCGTCACATCCGTAGCGCTGTTGAAGCATGTGGCTACAATATTGTCTGCATTCGACTGAGGTCCTTTGGACAGGCAGTCCAAAATGTCTGCCGCGCTGTATAAATCCGATTTTTTGGATAATTTGAGCAGGTAACGGGCTTTCAATCCGTAGCAGAGTTTAATCCATTTGCCGACGTCGCCGCCGTTCCACATATCGCCGCCGGCAAAACCGGGCGCTGTTGCTTCCTGCGTCCTGCCGAACAGTTCGATGGCTTCATCCAGTTTGGCGATACAGCCGTTGAAAATGGTTTTCCCATCGTCATAGGCGGGAGCAGCTATCCCTGCCAGGGCTTCCGTGTAGGGCATTTCTCCATACAAATCCAGCATTTGCATAAAGCCCAGAGCATGAAAGACATTGGCTGCCGCCATGTAATGGTAGGCGCCCTGTTCTTCGGCAACTTCGTACAGGTCATTTAAGTTGGCTGCAGTTCCGACGAACCACGTCTGGTAAGATGTTGTAGCGGAACTTGCCGCATTATTAGCCGCCCATGTGGTCGTAAACGCATTAACAGCCGAGTTGCTGTAGAAAACGCCTGCCATACAGGACGTACGGAAATTGGCCGTTCCGGCAGAATATTGATAGAAACGCTGAATCCAGGGCAGCCTGTTTTGAACCAGGACGCTTTTATTGTTCGGATTGTCCGGATCGGTATTGACATTCAGCCAGTCCGTGCATGAACTGAAACCCAAAGCGAGTATGCTACCCAATATAATATATTTAAAATTTCTCATATCCTTGAATTTTTTTATTGTTAAAATGTAATGTTTATTCCAAAAGTGAAACTGGATACGGCAGGCACTCCGACGTAATCAATACCCGTAGAACCCGAACCGCCCGTACCGCCTGCCGCGCTTACCTCCGGGTCCATTCCCTTATAGTTGGTAAGAGTGAGCAGATTATAGCCGGTTACCGTTGCCGAGAGCGCCTTGATCACCTTTTGCCTTTTGATTAAATCGGTTAAATCATACGTCAATGCCAGCGAGCGGAGTTTCAACCAGTTCACCGAAGTGATGAAGTTCTCCGCATTTGCAGCGTAATTTGACCAGTATTGCTGAATCATATACTTGCCGGAATAGGAAACTCCCCCGATGGTATAGTTCTGATCGGAATTATAGACGTTTGTAACCGGTTCGCCTGTCTGGCTGTCAACACCGCTGACGGTAACCTGCTGGCGGTCGTTGGCTAAAGTACTCTTGCTTAAACCGTGAACAACCATAAAATAGTCCGTACCGTTGTAGATGTCGCCACCCAAACGGAAGTCGAGCAGAAATGAAAGTGTCAGGTCTTTATAACGGAATGTATTGTTCAAGCCGCCGATTAATTTCGGCTCGCGGTTCCCCACAATTTGATCGTTGGAAGTGGAAGATAACAGATAAAGTCCTGTCGCGGGATCAACTTTATAACGACCGTTTTTTATTTCCACGTCTTCGGTTTTTGTTTCTTCTTCTCCCTTATCGTTTATGATTGTCGTTGTCACTTTTTCGGTTTCACGCAATGCCCGCCGACCGGTCATCCCCAAAAAATATCCGCCGTTGGGAATAGAGGCTGCCCTGATGGTTCCGAACTGGGCGTCTGTCGGATAGAAATAGGTAACTCCTTCCAAAAATTCACCCAGCCGGCCCCGATTGTACGAAGTATTCAGCATGATATTCCATTCGAAATTTTTATTCACGACGGGTTTGCCGGTGATCGCGATTTCCATCCCCCTGTTAATAACCGAACCCGAATTGATCGAGGTAAAGATGTAGCCGCTGGCATTCGACAGGCGCGGCTGGGCAATTTGATTTTCGGTTTGACTGTGATAGTAGGTATAATCCAGCCCGATACGTCCGTTCAGGAACTGTAATTCTCCTCCGATTTCCCAGGAGGTTTGGATTTCGGGCTTCAAATAAGTATTGCCGCTTTGCCACTGGTTGCCGATCATGGTAAAAGTGCCATACGGATAGGAAGGCCATACGGAAGTCAATGTGGCATACGGGTTTGCGTCCTTGCCTACTTGCGCCCAACTGGCTCTGATTTTACCGAAGGAAAGCACATCGTTTTTCGGCATCAGTTCCGTAAAGACAATGGCGCCACTTACGGACGGATAGAAATAAGACCTGTTTTCAACGGGCAAAGTGGACGACCAGTCATTGCGCCCTGTAACAGTAATGTACGCAAGGCTTTTATAGGATAGTCCAAACTCTCCGTACACGCCCACCAGCCGTTTTTTAGTCGTTGCGTCCTGGAAATTCTTATTGCCGATGGCAATATTATTGAAACTGATCGTGCCTTCCGTGACAAAGTTGTAACCCCAATGTGTTTGATTTGCCCATTCCGTATTTTCCGACATGGTACCCAGCAGCAAGTGTGTATCGAAATCGCCAAACGTCTTGTGAAAATTGCTCATAACGTTGGTTGACAAATAGGTGTAATCATAGACATTTTTGCTCAAACGTCCATTCTGATACATTGGATTTACGGCAGATCCCGGAGCAATATAGGTATAATCCCTTGTTATATAGTTGTCATATCCCAGACGCGCCGTTACATCCCACCAGTCTGCAATTTTGAAATTTCCGCTGATACCGCCGGTAAAACGTTTTGTCTCGCTGTTCAAATCATCCTTGTTGATAATCCAGTACGGATTGTCAATATCTTGTGACAGGTCCCAGATATTGGCAAACGGGCGATACTGGCTTCCGTCGGGATTGATATAGCGACTCATATCCATCGTTTGAGGCCATCTGAAAAGGGCATCCATCGAGCCGGCACCGTCCTGTGCAGCGTCAGCCCACAGACCGCCGACCGTTAATGTCCGTGTCGTGTTGGCGATCGAATAAGAGACATTGGCATCCAGGGTCAAACGACCGTATTTCTGCTCTCCGTTAAAGCGAAACGTCGTTTTGTCGTAATCCGTTGTAGGGACAATCCCGCCTTGATTGTAATTGGAGGCTGACAGATAAAACGAACTGTTTTTCGTGCCGCCGGATACATTTACGTTGTTATCATACACAACGCCGCTCCGGAAAAAATTGCCGATGTTGTCGTAAATGGGAGTGCCGGCAGCGATCCGTTCTCCCCAGGAATCATACGTATCCGTCTGCGGGACGCCGTTGGAAGTATAATATCCGGGACCGAATACCGTCTGCGCTTCGGGCAGTTTATTAGCCCGTGCAGTACTTATCTTACTGCTGAAATCCACTTTGACGGTACCTTCCGCACCCTTTTTCGTCGTGATAATGACAACGCCGTCAGCCGCCCGCGACCCGTACAGTGCGGAAGCTGCAGCGCCTTTCAAAACCGACATGGTTTCGATATCCTCGGGATTGATGTCCATCACGCGGTTGGAATAGGTCGTATTGCTGCGTGACATGCCATCCGTAGCCGTATTTCCCACAACGGTCGTAGAGTTATCGTAAATGACACCGTCAACAACAAATAACGGTTGATTTGCCCGGCTATCCGAGGTTGAATTTCCGCCGCGAATAGTAATTGCAGCACCGGCTCCGGCTGCTCCGCTACTTTGCGTGACGTTTACGCCCGGGACTTTTCCGACCAGTGAATTGATAACATTCGTGTTCTTGTTCTTCAGCAATTCGGCGGAATTCAATTCGGAAACCGAATATCCCAACGCCTTTCTTTCCTTTTTGATACCCATTGCCGTTACCACCACTTCGTCAAGAGATTGCGAATCTTCTACCATTCGAACATCTAAAATACCGGAAGTAACCTGCAACGTTACGGTTTCATAACCGATGAAACTGAAAGTCAAGGCAGCGCCCTGACTTACCGTGATGGAATAGTGCCCGTTTACGTCCGTCATCGCACTATTTTGAGTACCTTGTTCGATGACGCTTGCACCGGTCAAAGACTCTCCGTTCGTGTCTGTAACAGTTCCCTGCACTGTTACTTTTGCTTGCTGCGTTTCGCCTGTCTCATTTGCCGGAGTGAAAGATATTTTTCCCATAATTTCTTGATTTACAGGAAATAACAACACTCCCGTAAGAAACAGAATACTACAATACTGTTTTTTCATACGCTTTCTTTTTTAGTTGTCATAATAATATTAATTTTTATAAAAATAACTGATCTTTCATAAGACCGCCGCAAATATAAGAATAATTTTCCAATAAAAAAATTCTTTTTCCCAAAAAAATTCCTAACTTTGCCTGCCGAAAAAAGAATTTACATCTTCATGCAACGTTTTTGTACATTTTTGCATCTATATAGCAGAGGAGCAGAAAACCTCACAAAAAACGGGCAAGACCTGTGAAGCCGTATCAGAAAGGAATATTAATTAAAAAACAAAGAATTAATATGAAAAAAATAGTATTGATAAACATTTTATTGTCTCTTGCAGCGCTGTTCGCCTGTACACAAGAAATGCAGGAAGAGAGCACAGTTTGCGAAAATTGCGTCATTTGGGGGGCACGTCCAATGGCTTCCATTGATGATAGCAGGGTACAAATATATTGGGAAAACCCCATGCCTTATATGTTAGCATCAGTGCCAACCTACAATCCCGATGAATTTGACATTTTCATTTCTGAAAGTAACATGTCTAATTTTCAAAAGGTTATTGAATTGAAAACCGATGAATATTCATACACGATAGATAAATTGCAGAACGGTAAACCATATTTCTTCTATGTTGTTTCCAAAAAGGAGGGGTTTGAATCTTTAACTTCAGTAACGATTATGGTTATTCCCAATAAAAGGAAAGAATTTGAAATTCTGCAAACAATCGAAAAGACACATACAATCGAGGATGTTTCTTTAGCGCATAAATTAGATAAAATTGCTTATGTGGATGGTTTTTATGCAGGAGTGATTATCTCTAATATGGATGGGTCGGAAAAGGAATTAGTGAATACTAACAGTCACGGTCCATCATGGTCGCCGGAAAACGACAAAATAGTTTTTCATACAAAAGATTGGACAAAACCGGCTACACAAATAGTTCTGTATGACTATAATACCAAAACGACTACGCCATTAACCGACGGAACGAGAAACAGTTACAATCCGGTTTTTTCCGAAAATGGAGAATCTATTCTATTTGAAGCAGCTAAAGATACCGTAACAAGCAACGGTCTGGTACAAATATCGTCTGAAGTAGAGGCATACGATATCCGGTTAATTGATATGAAAACACTTGAATCATTCCAAATTACGGATATATCCTCTGTATCGGCAATGCTGGCTCGAAAACCGTGTTGGATTGATAATGACAGATTTTTATTTTCTGCATTTGAACAAGACAACTATGAACTTTTCGAATCTTCCATATCGGGCAGGCAAATCAACAAAGTCTTCGATTCAAAATGGGATGAATTTAGTCCGTCCATTTCGCCCGATAAAAAGAAAATAGCCTTTATTTCTAATAGGTCAGGAACAAACGCCGTTTGGATATACAATATTGATGATAAAACTTATACTCAAATAAGCGGTTATTCAGACACTAAATCCATGGGAGCGCATGAGAAAATCCAATGGCTAAACAACTCGTCTATAATCTTTACAGTCAATAGTTCACAATTGGTCAAACAAAAGATTGAGTAAAAATTTGTACTATTTTATCTTCATGCTTTTAATAATACATTCAAAGTGACAGATCGAAAATAAAAAACAGTCATTTACAATAAGGACCTTCTTTTCGCAAAAAATTCCTATCTTTGCACACTTTAAAAAACGAAGTTATCAATGAAGAATTTTGCAGAAACGCCGCTGATGAAGCAGTATTACGATATCAAAGCCAAACACCCTGACGCTGTGCTGCTTTTCAGAGTGGGGGATTTTTATGAAATGTACGGAAACGACGCGGTTACGGGCGCCGCCATTCTGGGAATCGTGCAGACCAAACGCTCCAACGGCGCGGCTGCCGATACGGCGATGGCGGGTTTTCCGCATCACGCGCTGGATACGTATCTGCCGAAATTGGTCAGGGCGGGCAAGCGCGTGGCTATCTGCGACCAACTTGAAGACCCGAAATTTGCGAAAAAATTGGTGAAACGCGGCATCACCGAATTGGTTACACCCGGTATTTCCATCAATGATAACATCCTGAATAACAGGGAAAACAACTTCCTGGCAGCCGTTCATTTCGATAAAACGCTGTGCGGAATCGCGCTGCTGGATATTTCGACGGGCGAGTTTTTTACCGCCGAAGGATTGCCCGAATACATTGATAAACTGCTGACTCATTTTTCGCCGAAGGAGGTGCTTGTCGAACGCGGCAAGAAAGGTCGCTTTGAAGAACTTACCGACACGAAATACCTGCTTTTCCAGTTGGACGACTGGATTTTTACCGAAGACACGGCGCGCCAACGCTTGCTGAAACAGTTTGAAACCAACTCGTTAAAGGGTTACGGCGTCAATGACCTGACCAACGGAATTATTGCGGCAGGCGCCATTCTGCATTATCTGGATATTACGCAACATACAAATATTCAACATATTACCGCATTATTGCGAATCGAAGAAGAGCGCTATGTGCGTTTGGACAAATTCACGGTGCGCAACCTCGAACTGCTGACTTCGTCGAGTCCCGGCGGTTTTTCGCTGCTGGATGTGATTGATAGGACGATTTCGCCGATGGGCAGTCGCCTGTTGAAGCGCTGGATTGTTTTTCCGCTGAAAAATATAGATGAAATCAAAGAGCGTCAGGAAGTTGTAACGTTTTTTCTCCGGGATCCCGAAAAAGCGGAAATCATCGAAACATTGCTGTCGCAAATCGGTGATATGGAGCGTATTATGTCGAAAGTGGCAGTCAATCGCATCAATCC
>JAITMT010000120.1 GCA_031277235.1 Tannerella sp. | reverse complement strand
AGCCATTTACAACAGGTTAAATTACAAATCACAGCCTTTTACCAAACGAAAATTTGTAGTACACAAATCGGAATTTCAAAAAAATGATTTCTCAATATATCAGGGAGTTACGACGTGATTAATTGCAATGTGGGGTAAGGAAACAGCGTTCATTGATCGGAGGGGAGATAAAGCCTCCCCTAACCCCTCCTTTGGAGGGGGACTCCCTCTCCAAAATTTTCTTCCCCTTGTGGGGGAAGTCCCGAAGGGGATGGGGGCTTGGATGGTTGGGGAGGCTGTTTTCTACCGGGCGAAGCGTTCCAGACTGAATGTAAACATCTGTTTCTCAAGAAATAAATTATCTTTTAAACGAAATGCCAATCTGCGTTTTAAAAGCAAGATTGTCTTTGGGGGCGTCGTTGCGGTAGTGCCCGATGCGGTAGTAGGCGCCCATGCCTGCAGTGATAAAAAAAAAGCCTTGGATTTTGATTTTCAGGATGTTATCTATGAATAATCCTGTTTCCTGATAGACTTTATTTTTGGTTAGAAATGCAATATTGTGGTAATCGGGATTTTTAATATCTCCCCAGCCGGCGTTGTAAGCCACCTTAAATTCGGGAGAGAACCATTTGGTTTTCAGCAATAAAGAGCCGAAATTATGCATGAAAAAGACATTTGCATATCTGTCCGACAAAAATTCGTAAGGGCGCAAGGTCTGAAAAGCCCGCTGCGAATAGAACGAAAACATTTTGTTCTTGCTGCCTTCGCCCGTAAACAGCAAACCGTAGGGCAACGGTCTGTCTATCAAGCCTCCCTCGATAAAAATATTCGATTCGCCGATACGTCCGTGATAAAGGTTGGCGCTCATGGAAGCCACCCATTTGTTGTACGTGAAACTGTTGGAATGCAGCGTTTTAAGTCCGTGCATATAGTTAATGTTGAAAATCGGATTTCCGCGGTTGGAAGCGAAACGGTTTGTTCCGAATGCCGTATATTCCTCATTTACAGCCCATCGCAGATTAAACTGCACCTGGTCGGAAAAATAACTGTTCAACGCTTCGCCTTGATAGGTGTAATCGTATAAGGGATTTATTTTCATGGAGTTAAACGAAATATTGGCTTTTAGCGAAGGAACGATATGGCAACCGAGTTCTACGCGGTTTTCGACGGCACGGTCAAAACGATAGGATTCTATATTCCGGTAATAATCAGTCAGAAACGCAAGATCGTTGGTCATATCCCGCCCAACTTCTTTCAGGCTGTTTTGGTGCGATATTTTCAGTCGCAATTCCCGCGATTTATCCAGCACAAACTCCACGTCGCCGCCATATTTCCACCGTTTGTCTTTAGTGCCGTAGCCGAAATATCCGCCGACCATCAGCCAATTCAGCAGATGTTCGTTCGTGTGCGCGCCAAAGCCCCACCGTTCGCCCTCAAACGCATTCGTGCTGTACAAGCGCGGATAATCAAGGTCGAACTTGCCAAATTCAATTTTTCCCTTGTTCACTTTCGTCAAACTGTTCAGCATCCAGTCGAGCAGAAAATTGTTCTCCGCCATCACGCTATCCACGATTTGATAGGCATACAATTCATTGGAAGTCAATTGAATGGGACGCATTTCTTCTATCATCGCCTTTCCGGTTTTGTTGTCGGGCTGGGTAACGAAAATTTTGTCCAAACGGGCGGGAATTTTTTCGCCCTGCAAATTGTAGGAAACGCTGTCAATCACCGAAGTAATGAAATAGGACATGTTGCCGAATGGATTTTTTTTGGATTCATAAATTCTGAAAAGTAACTCCAAATCAAGGTTTTGCGGAAACCATTTGCCATCAATCCGTTTGTAATCCTGCTTGAAACGGAAGTCAATCAACGATTTTTCCGCCGACTTGGCGATGATGTTTTCAATGGCGTACCCGTCTGAATGAATGTGCATTGTACCTGCCAAACCGTTGATATTGCTGCCTTTTTTCGGGAAAAAACTGATTTCAAATACCGTATCCAGCCCCGTAACAAACGTATTTTCAAGCTGATAGTTGTAGGAAGCCATGCAACCGCTGCCGAGCGGACTGAAATATTCGGTTTCCAGTTTGTCGTCCGAACCTTGCGCGGCGATGATGGGAATGGAGTTGTTATAGACCGAAATTTCCTTGTGGAAAACCGAGTAAATCAACTGCGCCAGAATGGGCGATCGCATCCCGGAAGTGCTGGTAGCGATGATGTTATCCTCTTCCGCCACGCCGTCCTTGCGGCAAAGCGTGATGGATTCCGACATGAAATACGAGTCTTTTTTATCTGCTTTTTTGGTAGTGTCGGCATACAGCGAATCGGCAGGCAGTTTCGCGCCTACCGACGTTTTCATATAGCAGCGGTAAGCGTAGCGATCGTATTTTTCGTGATTGTTCAAATCCTTATTTTCCAGCGCCTTACGGATAATTCGCAAAGCCGGATTATTTTTCGGCGTAACCTTTACTTCCGCGAGCATCAGGTCGTCAACTTCCATCTCGATTTTCAAGAACCGCGCATTTTCGACATTGACCGTAACGGGTTTAAATCCTATACAAGTGATATTCAGCGAAGAAGGATTCTGTTTAATGGAAAATTCACCTTTCTTGTCGGCAATAACCACCTGCTTGTTTCCCGAAATTTCGTAAATAACGGATGCAAAAGGAATAGCCAGCCCCGTTTCCTTTTCGATAATGACGCCTGCCGTCTGCGCCTGCAAATTCGCATGGGCAGTCAGCGCTAAAAATATAATTATCAAATATTTATGGCACACTGGTTCATTTTTTGCATGCTTTTATCCTCCGCTCTGTTCGCGACTTTTTTCGCCGAGATAGCCTCCGTGATGGCGTTTGGCATAATCGGCGCTGGTGAAGCCGATTTTTTTCATCACGCTGACTACCAGCATATCCCCGATGACGGTCATTACGGTCGTTGAGGTTGTGGGCGTCAGACCGAGCGGACACACTTCCTGCGGCGAGCCGGTCAGCAGGCAGACGTCCGAAAGTTTTGCCAGACTGCTTTCGGAGTCGGACGTTATCACAATGAATTTCACGTCGGGAACAAGCCCGCGCGCCAACGCAATCAGTTCAATCAATTCGCGCGTCTTTCCCGAATTGGAAATCAGCAGCAGCAAATCGTTTTGGCGCATAATGCCCAGATCGCCGTGCTGCGCTTCGCTCGGATGCAGGAAAAACGCGGACGTTCCCGTTGAACTGAACGTCGTTGCGATGTTCATCGCTATCTGACCGGCTTTTCCCATTCCGCTCATTATCAGTTTACCTCCTTGACTGTGAACCTGTTCCACAATCAGATTCACGGCTTTTTCGTAGGCGTCCGTGACGGGAATGTTGCGGATTGCCGCCTCTTCCCGCTCCAAAATGGATCTCAAATCTTCGTATATCATTTCGACTGTTTTCGTTATTTTTTCTGCAAAATTACAATTTTTTCTCGCTTTTGCATAAATTTGCAATTTTTATAGTACCTTTGCCGAAAATATAAAAATAAGAAATATATCTTAAAAATGGTTAAAAACATATTCAAATCTGCCTTATTTCTACTCTGTTCAACGATTTTGCTGTTGAGCGGCTGTAAAAAAACTTCGGATTTTACCGTAAAAGGTGTCGTTGCGGGGGCTATGGATCAGATGCTATATCTTGATTATCTGCGATTGGGAGAGGAAACGACACTTGATTCCGTCAAATTGCAACAGGACGGTAAATTCAAATTTCAGCATAAACGCCCCGAATACCCGGATTTTTATCGCTTAAGACTTAAAAGTCAAGTGATTAATTTTTCGATAGATTCGACTGAAACTGTTATTTTTACGGCGGACGCCAATACGTTCGAGACTTCCTACACGGTGGAAGGGTCGGAAAATTCAAAAGCCATCAAGGAAATCTGGCTGGCGAAACGCGATGCCGACGAGGAGATTGCGAAACTCCGGGAAAGTAACGAGATGAAACTCATTCCCGACACGGCTTACCAGAAAAGTCTGGCGAAAGCCGTGAAATCGTACAAGGAAATTGCCCGGAAATATATTTACGGCGCCCCGATGTCTCCGGCTGCCTACTTTGCTTTGTTTCAGCAGATTAACGGACTCTGGTTCTTCGATTTGTATGACAGGAACGATTCAAAGGCATACGCCGCCGTCGCTACGAGTTACATGGCTTATTATCCTGAATATCAGCGAACCAAAGAGTTGGTAAATCTGGCGTTGCGATCGCAGAAAGTTACGCGTGGCGAGCGCAATCCGTCGTATGACATTCACAACGTGAAAGAAGTGGATTTTATAGATATCGAACTACCTGATATCAACGGTAATATGGTGAAACTGAGCGATGTGGCGAAGGATAAAACTGTACTGGTCAATTTCACGGCTTTTCAGGCGAACTGGTCGCCGCAATTCAATACGGTGCTGAGCGGTTTGTACGAAAAATACAGGGGTAGCGGATTTGAGATATACCAGATTTCGCTGGACAACGACGAAAATTTCTGGAAAAACGCCGTTTACCGCCTGCCGTGGGTGTGTGTCCGCGACCCGCAGTCCGTCTATTCGTCCATTGCGGCTTTATACAATGTGCGCCAGTTGCCCACCTTGTTCCTGTTGAATAAAAAGGGCGTCATGTTCAAACGCATTGATTCCATGGACTCTTTCGAGAACGACATCAAGTCCATTCTATAAAAACATGTTTTACAGCATATCCGTAAATTTTTCGGTTCGGGAAAACAGTCGTACCTTTGCCGAAATAATTGTACATTTTTAGGGGTTCCGGCTTGCCGCGGTTAGCCGGGATTCTTTTTATTTTTTTCTAAAAAAAGGAAAGGAGTTAATATAATGGCTGTTAGTTATATGACAGTAGAAGGCTATAACAAGGTTTTAGCCGAAATTAATTTTTTGGAATCGGTGAGACGTCCCGAAATATCGCAACAGATAGCGGATGCGCGCGACAAGGGCGATTTGTCGGAAAATGCCGAATACGATGCTGCACGCGAGGCGCAAGGGCTTCTCGAAGCCAAAATCATGCAATTGAAGGACATGATTTCCAACGCACGCCTGATTGACGAATCGCAGATTACGACCGATGCAGTCCAGATATTGAACAAAGTGAAAATCAAGAACATCCAAACGAAAGCGACAATGATCTACACAATTGTTTCGGATTCGGAAGCGAACCTGAAAGCGGGTAAAATTGCGGTCAGCACGCCGATTGCGCAAGGTCTGATGGGTAAAAAAGTCGGCGCCAAAGTGGATATCAAAGTCCCTTCGGGCACGATGAAATTTGAGATACTTGAAATTTCGAGGGGCGTTTAAATTTATGGTTCAAAGTTCAAAGCCTCCCCTAACCCCTCCGAAGGAGGGGACTCCCTCCCTTTCGGGGAGGGTTGGGGAGGGGCTTAATTTTCAAATCTTCAAATCCAATTAAAACATGACAATATTCAGTAAAATAGTAGCAGGTGAAATTCCGTGCTATAAAATCGCGGAGGATGGGGAGTTTTTTGCATTCCTCGACATCAATCCCCTGACGAAAGGGCATACGCTCGTGATTCCGAAACAGGAAACAGACTATCTCTTTGATATAGAGGATAATGTGTTAAGCAGAATGATTGTTTTTGCAAAAAAGATTGTGGTCGCCATCGAGAAAACGGTTGAGTGCCAACGCATTGGAATGGCTGTGGTGGGAATGGAAGTTCCCCACGCGCATATCCATCTGATTCCCATTGTGAAAGAGTCGGACATGCTGTTCAGCAAACCCAAACTGAAACTTGAGAAGGAAGAGTTTGAACAGATTGCCGAAAGGATTCGGAAAGAACTTGCTTAATGTTTAGCGCTGTTTGTTCAGTGTAAATCGCTCTTTAATTATTGACGGATCAAAAATCCTGTCGGGACGGATTAGCCCGGCATACCGATTGCAAATACCTGTTGTACAGCCATTTATAGTAAAAAAATCAATAATGCAGGGTAAAACTCTTTTCCCTACTCTACTTGGCTGGGAATGAAATATTTGAAAAAATCAAACAGATAACAATACACAAAGAACATGAAAATGTTTGTAAATCAAAAGAATATTGTACTTTTGCAACCAGTAAGCGCAAGCAGGGGGCGACAGCACAGCGGAGCAATTTAGCAGAAATTCAAACGTTAAGCAAAATACAAACCGTCCGAAAGGACATAAAAATTAAAAAATGACATATGTAATTTATTTATGTGGATTATACTGTTTAGCATTTGCGATATTCCACATTGGATTTTGGAAAAGATTTCATTGGGACAAAGATTTGAAAAAATTGCTTTTTGCAAACAGAGGAATTATGCAAATCTTGAATGTTCAAATCATTTATTACTTCCTCGCCGTAGCGTTTCTTTGCTTCGCATGCACTTCCGAATTGCAGAACACAAAATTGGGTAATGCATTTTTGTTAAGTTGTTCTCTGTTTTGGCTGATAAGGACTGTACAACAATTCATTTTTCTTAGAGGAAAACATTGGCTGATTCACGTTTTGACAGTGATTTTCATTATTGGAACTATATTATTCGCTTTACCTGTTTTTATGTGATAATGAAATAAAAAAGAAAAGAAATGCCTGCATGCAACGGGCGGTTTAGCCTCAGGCGGGGTGTATATTCGTATGAAAATTTTTGCTGATTTTACGGTGTTTGCGCCCGTCCGAGCGGCAGTTTAACCGGTGCGACACGTTTCTCAATATGGCAGGTATTGACAAGAATGCTCCCTGTTTTTACAGCCGATAACGCTAACATTAGGGTATTTCTAAAAACTTCCGATACTTCTTTTCGTTTTTTTTTACTTCCGTTTTTAAATCATGAAAGAGTCCGAAGGTTCATACTGTTTTTTTCCTGACTTAGACAATGCGTCACCCTGAAAATTTTTTCCAATTTTTTTGTCGAACAGCGGCTCTATGGACTTGTGCTTTGATGTCAGCAGCATCGTTCCGGTTAGTGTTTTACCGCTTAGAGGCAGCTTGATTTTCATGGTGGTTATGATTTTGGCTGTATTCAAGACTTCATCTACGCTCAGGTTGAAGCCGCTTAGTTTTAAGACCCGTTCCAACTCCTTGTAAACTTTTTAGGCAACAAAATAGATACAGACATGCGCCTCAATACTCCTTTCTCGCGATTGTATCTGTCCTTCTTTGCACGTTTTTCGCTGTAGCTGACAATTAAACGTGATTTCGACAGTTTGCCAAGCTCGTAAAATCCTCTGTCCATCTTATCCAGGGAAAGAACCCATTGTTTGATTTCTTCAGTTTCGTTTTTGATTCTTGCTCCGATAATATACTTGTAGTTTTCCTGTTCCAATAGGGCAATATTGGTTTTGTTCATCAATCCCGAGTCGGCAACTACAACAAAATCATCCGGGTTAAAACGGGTGACAAAATCCTCGACAACGGGAAGCATCGTTCGACCTTCGTATTGAGACCCGTTGAAAAGTGACCAGGACAACGGATATCCGTCACGACTGGTCAAAAGACCAAGTACAACTTGCGGCTGTGCGTGTTTCCCGTCTTTTGAGAATCCTCTTTCACGTAATTCATCGCTGTAATCACTCTCAAAATACAGAGTAGTTACATCGTAAAAGACAATTCCCACCTGTCCTCCTAAAATCTTTCGGGTATGTTCTACGCTGATTTGTTGGATTCTATCTTGTAAAGTATTGTACAACCGGTCTAAATGTTTATCTTTAATTTTTCTGCAAAGACAAGTATATTTATTTGAGAATCAAAATATTATAATATTTTTTCTTTAATTTTTAGTGGTGCCCATGTGTATGTAAATTCTTTTTTATCTGTCTATTGCAAGTAGATAAACAGAATATAATTGAAGATAATAGAAAATACTTTTTAATCATTTATTTCACGATAGTTTATCATTAATACAACATCAGCAATCTTTCCCATCAATACGAAATATTATGCAATTCATCCATATTACTTTCCTGATTTTCAGGATGCAAAATATTGAATAATTCAGAAACGGTAATTTTTTCCGATGGGGAAAATTGTTCCGAATGAATATAAGACAGTATGCTTGCGTACAATTGTTTCGCTTCGGGATATTGCTGAATATCAGGTAGATTCGACATGCAAACAAGTAATTTACCGCTTTCCACCTGAAACTCAAAAATCAATCCGAGTTTGTGGTTGCGTTCAATATTGTCAATCACCTGAACAATAGGCGAATAATGATTCGGCGTCCGGTCGAGAATCAATGGACGACTGTTTTTCAGCATCGCAAACCATTGCCAGTTCGTATGAAAATCGGTCGGAAAATGCTCAAAAACAGGATGTTTGGGGTCGGTCAGAATACCCATTGTACCGGGTGAAACCGGCTTGTTGTTGTTCTCGCAAATAGTCTTGAACATACGGTAGTTCCAGTAATCGGTTTGGAACAGACCGCCTACGGTAACCGACTGAAAATCTTTGTGATCCGGGAACCAGAGAACCTTACCGCCGTCTTTCAGTTTTTGCTGTGCACTTTTGTCTAATTTGTGGGTAATCAGTACATCGTTACTTTGCGGAATCATTTGATTATCAGGATAAACCCATAAAGGATACGTGTTTTTATACGGAACGCCTTCGATACTCAGGGTCAGTATCAGTTTTTTAGGCTCTAAAACAGAATCTATTTGAGGTGTAATTACACCAATATCAGTCAGTTCCCCCTGTGGAACATGAATATCCAAACTGCCTCGATCGTAATTTCTGCCCGTTTCGTCTTCCAGTTCCCATTGCAATTTTCTATCCGTAATTTCAGATTTGGAATAGTTGGATATCAAGATATTGCCGCTCAAAATTTCATTATTTGCATAGCAGAATTTTTTCGTAACGAACAGGGGCACAATTTCGGAACAAAATCCCCGCCATTCGTCCGGCTCAACAAGTCCCTTGCTATCCATAAATGCGTCTAAAACACCGACATAAGCAGATCCCTGTCCGGGGTAGTCCTGCAAATCAAGCAGTTGAAAACCGGCCATCCCTTTGGTACGCAAATCCATCTCAATATCAGCCTTATACAATAGAACGCTCCATTTTCCCGACGCGAGGAAAAAATCTTTTGCCTGCGCGCCCATTCCCGCATCTTCCAACCGTTTCTTGAAAATTTCCAGATTGCGGGGCGCCAAAACGCCTGTATATTTGCCGATTTGCCCGTAATCGGGATATATCTGAAACTGACCCGTTTCGTGGCTGATAACGGGCAACGGACAGCGCGCAATCGCCGTGTCGAAATTCATCGCCGAATTGGGATACGTGTGGTTGATATAACCGCCGTCAACCGCGTCGGCAAAGGAAAACGAGCCGCGCGTCTGCGAATCGAACGTGCCTGCGGTCTCGCCGCCCACGCGACAAGTCGTAAAATAATCGTCGCCCGGAGCCGATCCTCTAAAACCGAGATAATTGTTTGAACCTGTGGCATATAAATGACGGTTATCAGCATTTTTCAACAAATCACGGCGTTCCATCATCAGTTCCCGGTCGCCGCCGAGTTCGTTACCGAGCGCAAACATCACAAACGAGGCATGATTTCCGTAAGTCGTCTGAATTTCAAGTCCTTCGCGTTCCAAAAATGATTGCAATGCCGTGTCCACCCGACTATAGCGACCCCAAAACGAACATTCGGGTTGCAGGTAAACGCCGATTTTATCCGCCGCTTCAAAACACGCTTCAGGCGGGCACCAGGAATGGAAACGCACATGATTGATACCGTATTCCTTGGCGATTTTGAAATAACGCTCCCAAGCCGGTACGTCCATCGCCACGTGCGCCGTCATCGGAAAAACCGCCGCATCGTGCTTGCCGCGCAGGAATGTTTTCCGACCGTTCATCGTGAAATGCGTACCTTCCACGCCTATATTTCGCAATCCAAATTTTGCAGTAACAATATCTTCTGAAAATTCGCCTTTCAACTTGATTTTCAGATAATAAAGTGCAGGATTAAATTCATCCCAAAGCAGCGCATCCTCGCCCAAATCCATCGTAACGGACAGTTCGTCATTTTCCACTTTGACGGGCGGATTTTCGACCCGATGCTTTTTATCCGTGTTAAACGCCTCCGCGTACATATATATTACGGGCTTTTCACGTTCATTTTCCGGCAAATGCAGTTTCATTTTCACGGTAACCGTCTTTGCCGCCGCATCGGGATACGTATTGACCTCACTGATATACAGTTGTGGTAGCGTTTCGAGGTGAATGTCGCCGATAATACCGTTCCAGTTTGTCTGCGTAGATTCCGTGCAGGCGTGCGAACTTCCCAAAATCTGATACGGAATGGCTTCCTCGCTGTTATCAACCAGAATGGTGATTTTATGCTTTCCCTTTGATAGATAAGGTGTTAAGTCATAGATTTGCGGGGTGGAAATATTTTCGAGACTGCCGACAAACGCATTGTCCACCCACACTTTCGTCGGTCTCGTGCGTTCCAGTTTCAGCCAGATAATTTTTCCGTTCCACGTGCCTGGAATTTCCACTTCCCTACTGTACCAGGCTTTTCCCTTGTAGCGCCAATTCCTTGACAGAAAGGTTGTTTCATCCGTTTTTGTGTTTTTAATACCTTTTTGATTGGTATCGGTTGTTCCCGGCAATTCCACGGAATCGGCGAACGTTTTTTCAAACCATTTTTCCGGTTCGCCGACATTCAGCGAATCCAATGCAAACGCCCATTGCCCTTCCAACCGAATGTACTCACGATCAGCGATATTCCCGCATGACGCCAACATTAAATATGCCCCTAAAACAGCAAAAATATGTTTCATGATATTTCAAAATTTCCACAAAATTAGTTATTTCCGCGGGATAAACAAAACCGCATCGGCTGTAACGGCGCCGTCGGCATTCCTGTTTGTGATTTCGACATATCCGTTTTTTCCTTCCGGCAAACCGTATTCGCCCAAATAAACCCATTCGCCTGCCGTTTGCCCCTGCACAATCACGTCTTTTTGGTCAATCGTTTTTACGATCGTCTCTTTTCCGTTGTAAATATTTATGGATGTGAGCGTTGAGCCATTCGATTGCAGCGGATAATAAACGTAAATTTCGTAAAATCCTTCCTTTTGGATATCCGGCGTGTATTTGACTGATTTTCCGGGATTTCCCTTGCTGTTGTCCGTCAGAAAATCGGCGGCGGCGCCGTAGGAACTGTGCGTATCTTTCAGCGTTTGCCATTCTCCATCGAGCGTAACGGCTTGTGTATCATCGTTATCTATCAATATTTCAGGAGTACTGTTATTGGCTAAAGGATTATTTTTCAGATAATTCTGTAATTCCTGTACATCAATGTCCTGTACGGTGGTTTTTGCGTCAATCGCCATACAGGCAGCCGTAGCAGCCGATTGCGCCAACACCATGAAAACAGGCTCCATGCGAATCGAACCGTACGCAATATGCGACGCAGAGAGGCAAACCGGAACAAGCAGATTCGTAACTTCCTGTTTTTGAGGCGTAATCGCCCTGTAAGAAATGGGATACGGAGGGAAACCTCCGATTTCGACATTACCTTCGTTACGCACCAATCCGTTGACTACCAGGCGGTCGCAATTGTGGGAATCCATCGTGTAGGCAGCCCAGCCCACCGCATCGGTACAGACTTCGCGCCCCTCACAATGATGTTGCGTCATCACGAGTTCGCCGACCATCCGCCGCGCCTCGCGAATGTAGAGTTGATGCGTCCAGTGGGCATTGTCGGCATATTCGTCTTTCGGATAGCCCCACTTTTTCATTTCCGTGCGAACAGGCTCCGGCATGTGTGGATCGTTCCCCACGAAATACAACAGCCCTTTTGTGTAGTCCGTATGCGCCTGCCAAATTTGCTTTCGCGCGGCATAATCGGCTTCAGGATAGTCCCAATTCATCCCGATCATGTCGGTCGAAAAGGCGCCGCGATTGTTGATGTCGGTTTTGCGATTAGGCATTCGACTCCAGATAAAAATATCGTTAAGCGACTGAAACGGAGATACTTCGTTCAGTCTGACCAGCAGTTCATATTGTTGAGGATCATAATTGTCGGGCTTTTCAATCGGCAGACGGTTTTCGGCGCTGTCGGTCAGGCAAATACGGAAATTATAAGCCTGCACTTTCCGGTCTCCCGTGCCGGACGGTTCGGGTTGATTTACGCCGATTCCCCACAGCAAGCCGCTTTCGGGATTTCCCTTTTCAACATACGGATCAATATCAACGCCGAACTGATGCCCGTCCATCATTTGAAAACCGTTATAGGTCTCATTATAAACGCTGTTTGCCTCGCGTCCGACCGTGTAGGAAACGCCCGCTTTTGCCATCAAGTCGCCTTCATACGTGCAATCTATAAATATTTTTGCTTTAATTTTCTGATTATCAACGGTTATTTCCGTTATAACGTCGCCATTTTTCTCCACTTTCGACAACTTTTTTCCGTACCGGACTTCCACGCCGGCAGTTTCGATAAAATCGTTGAAAACCTTTTCCGCCACGTGTGGCTCGAAAATCCACTGTTCCAGTTTGCCGTAGTGTTTGCCGATTCTGCGATAAAAATCTCTGGACAAGCCTGTTACGACATATTTATTACCGATGTCGGTATAACCCAATCCTCCCGAACTCATTCCGCCGAGATGCTTGTCCGGCTCAATCAACAGAACGGTTTTACCTTCCATTTTGGCTGTGTATGAAGCGATTACGCCAGCCGAAGTTCCGCCGTAAATGCAAATATCCACTTCCTTCACTTCGTTTTCCTGTCCGCAGGAACAGAACATCATAATCACGGCAATTGCCGAAAAAAGTTGTTTTTTCATTTTATATAACGGTTAATTGATGAAACTTAATTGTTTAACGCGAAAAAGATGGAAATATTATGATTCAGATAATTTATGAAAATATTTTCGGGG
>JAITMT010000087.1 GCA_031277235.1 Tannerella sp. | reverse complement strand
GCCGATCTTGTTCGTGTTGTATTTGCCTTTTACCCCGACCTGTTTTATCCCGTTGAGCCAGACGGCGTAACTGTACGAACCGTCCAGAATCAGCGTTGCATCCTGCGCCTTTTCCGAATGAATCCGGGACGCGAGATAAAGGTTACTCTTGTTTTTAATATCTTCGCGGACATGTTCAAACAGCCTGATTGGCAGGGAAGAAGCCTCTATGGAAAACATCTCCGCGCCCTTTTTTTGCAGTTTTTCGAGAGCCGCATCATCAAGTAATCCTTCCCGAATCCCGTATGGCTTCAGGTCTTCCCGGGCAAATGTTTTCAGCGGATCCGTCACGAGGGGATTGAACCCGAACGGACCGATGGCCAGCCAGTTTTTGATCCCGATGATGCTGTCAAGTTCCGTCGGAACGGTTACCGAAGGCATTTCAGGAAGGGCTACCGTTTCGCCGGTCGGTTTGGGGTTGTTGCAGCAGCAAAGCGTCAGCGTCAGGAATACTCCCGGCATGAATTTGAATGTTTTTTTCATTTTATTTTATTTTTTTTTATTAAGGGTTTGAAACAGTAAAGGCAAGCCGTAAAAGCCATGCTTCCCGTATAGAGGCACCAGCCGGAAACAATCCATCCGAACATGTCCGGTGGTCTCCCGGCGAACAGGCGGAGCAGGACTGCAGTCAGGGCGGCAAAATTGAATCCAAAAATGATGGCGGGACCGGCAACTCCCCGGAAAGACAGGGATTTTCCCCTGCTTTTGGGCGTAACCCGGAAACGGATGTTTCTGTTGAAAACAAACGCCGGCAAAGCCGTCAGATAGATGAACGACTTGATGACGGAATAGATTTCGTCCATGACAAGGTTCGTGCGCTCGCCGGTTATCAGCGCGAGCAGCAGGAGTGTAATGCCGAAATAGAGCAGCATTCCTATCAAAATGGGCGCGTAGGGATAAACCGGCACGGTACCGAACAGAAAGAAAAAGGCGGGAAACAGGTAGTAAACAGTTTTGGCCGCCCCTTCGAAAAAATGGCTGACCGATGAAAAATAGAAAAGCCGCTGCATGAAACTCAATCCCTTCTGAAACAGCGGATTGTGCGACCGCAATATCTGGAACGCGCCCTTTGCCCAGCGCAGCCGCTGCACGGAATATTCGGCTATATTGGCGGGAGCAAGCCCGTAAGCCAGGGGTTCGTCCAGATAGACGGTTTTCCAGCCCCTGCCGTGCAGGTACATGCCCGTCAGCACGTCTTCGGTAACGCTGTCCGTCGGAAAACCGCCGATGGATTCGATGGCTTCGCGGCGCATCAGCGCGTTGGTGCCGATCCAGTAAGCCGCATTCCAGCTGTTCCGCGCCGGAAGAACCAGGTGCATGAACGTGTCCTGGTCGGAATAGATTTCCTTTTTGGAAATACGCCGGTGCTGGAAACTGTCGGTATTGTAGTAGTGCTGGGGCGATTGCGCCACCGCCACCTTTTCGTCGTTAAAGAATGCTGCCAGCCGGGTTAAAAACTCCCTTTCGGGGCGGAAGTCCGCGTCCAGAACGGCGACTAACTCTCCCCGGGTATGCTGCAGGGCATTGTTCAGATTGCCGGCTTTGGCGCCCGCGTTGTTCTCGCGGATTATGTAGCCGGTTCCGAGCCTTTCCGCCAGCTGTTTCATTTCGAGCCTGTTGCCGTCGTCCAGCAGCCAGGTTTTGTGGGGATAGTCCATGTCCAGGCAGTGCTGCAGGGTGGTTTCGAGCAGGTTGCAGTCTTCGTTGTAAGTTGGCACAAACACGTCAATGGAAAATTGTTTTACGCTGTTGCAGGGCGCCGGTTCTTTGGGTTTTCGCCACAGGGAAACGACAAAAAGTATTGCCGAAAAGCACATGAGGATGTCCACAAAGAGGAATATGCCCGATGCGATGGGTTGCTCGGCGTTCAGCGTGAAGAGTATCCGCCACGCGAGATAGAGCACCGTCAGCAAAACGTAAACGGGGATGACGATTCTTTGAACTGTTGTATTAGACATTTGAAGATTTGAAAATTTGAGGATTTGAAGATTTGAGGATTTGAAGATTGATCCTCTCCCCAGCCCTCCCCGAAGGGGAGGAAGTTCCTCTCTTGAGGAGGGGTTAGAGGAGGCTCCTTTCTCTAATAATCTTTTTATACAGTTCCCAAATACCGGGATTCAAAACAGGATTGCCAATCATCACAACTTTGTTGTCTTTGTCCAATAGAAAGCATTGATATTCCGGTTCTTTCGGAAAATTGTTTAGTCGCATAATCTCATTTTCTGTATCAACAAATACCGGATAATCAAAATGATAATTTCGTAATAGTATTTTCAACTCTTTCAATCCTCTATATTTGGGCTGAAAGAAAAACAGAAAATCAGGCTTATGCTCAAAGATAGTATCAGCTTCCTGTATCAACTTTTTCCATACTTCCAATTTCGTTCTGCAACCCGTACAGCCCAACGAATCAGTGTAAAGCATTATTTTATAATTTGCCTTATTAGTATCAGGGCACTGTAAAATGTTGTCAAAGGTTGTACATTCGAGATTTTGAGGAAATTGTATCTCTTTTCCAGTCCATTCATCTACTGTTTTTTGTACAACAGACTTATTATTGCTGTTCTGACACGAACAGAACAATACCGTTGAAGTAATAATAATTGATTTAATAATATGATTCATTTTTCATTTATCTTATTACATAGATTAGTTTTCTTTCAATTTTATCAATACAACAATAGGATCGTCATAAGCAGTAATTTCACCTAAACCCTCAACATAGATTTTTGACGTATCGTCTGAAAAGTACCTGTCAGGAAAAATTATATCAACAAGATAATTTTCATACCACACTTCATGGGCATTAAAAAAATTATTGATATAAATATGATTTGGAAAATCTGTTATATCATTTTTCATCTTTTTCGTATGATATACCTTATTGGACTTTTTCATTTTTATGTACTGGCGAAAATCTTCTTCCCTATACATTCGTTCTTCCTCGCTTTGTTTAAAGTAATATGAAAAGGACATTATATCGCTATTATTAATGTTGAGTACCGGAAAAGAAGCCAAACCATTTACATTTTTTATATACTTAGACTGTTTCTCCACAGGCTCTAATCCCATTTTATTATTTATGCCGTATTTTCCAAAATCAACGGAGAAAATAGGATACGCTTTTTCTCCATCAAGCCGATAAAAAGTGTTATCATACATAAGCGTTAGAAACAGTTCGTTTCTGTCATTTATTGTAAAACTCTCACTAAAAGGGGAATATCCATGATTCCCGGTCTCAATTTTTTTATCAAACAGAACTTTATATTCGTCTTCATTTTTATCGTTAACAATAATCAACCCTGCATTTGTTTTTTTACCATTGATTGTATTATTCTGCTGTTGAGTTGCAAAATAATAGAAACCATTATGCCTTCTAAACTGATTAAATTTTATATCAGGGAAAGGAATTTTATCCACTAGATCAAAGGAAATATTGGAATATTTTAACAAAGTGCATTTTCCTGCATAGTCTACGATTTCCATATATTTTTCGTTGTCGTCAATAAAAAAAGGTCCAATAACTGTATATTCATCAGGTCCCTGCCCTCTTTTATTCAATTTTGCAACAAATTTTCCTTCTTTATCAAACACAAAAATCATTTGCTGCGACATATCCATCGCATAAATGTATTTTTGCCTAATAACAATTTCTCTGATTCTACCAAGAACATCATTGGAATCTGTCTGAAGTCGAATACATTTTATAGAATCTGCTATTTCTGATAAATTGACGAACTCTACAGCTTCATGTGGATTGAGACTAATAGATTCGATAAATTCATCATTATTAACCTTTTTCTTCTCGTCACAACTACTGATGAAAAGAATAAAAGAAAAAATACCAATAAAATTTTTATACATAATAATTTGGATAAAATAGTTAAAAATAAAAGAATCATACCCTTACTCAAATTAATGAGTGAGGGTATGATTTTAATTCTAAAAGTTTGATGAGCATCCACAAGAAAGTAGACCACAACTTGGGTCTTTTCCGATTGGACAGCAGGCATAACAACTTCCACCACCAGGAAATTCATAAGAACAAGTACCGCCAGGACAAAAAGTTTCAAGAGCCAATGCCTCAACATTAGCTAAAGAAATATCCGACAATTTCCCTGTCTGTGAGTTATTCACTTGCAAATTGACCGCTGCCAATGCAGCAATCACTATTACGGCTAAGCCGTATAAAAACTTTCTGTTCATATTTATATGTTTTTTAATTTTTAAATTATCAATAATTTCTCCGCCTTTAACGTGAACAGACCAACCCATTTTTGATGTTGCACGGAAGGTTCCGGCTGTTTGCGAAATCACGTTCTCCTTCGGAATTACCGCCTTCGGCATTTGAGAATTTGAGAATTTGAAAATTATTTCGCTTTTGTCATTCTGAAAGGAGTGAAAATCAAATATTTCACTTCATTCAATATGACCATAATAAGAGACATTCTGCATAACAATGAGAAACTTTTCTACCATGACAAACGAAAAGTTCATACTTTCAATGCTAATTTTCAAATTTTCAAATCATCGAATTACGCCACTGCGTCAATTTTCAAATTCCAATTCGGGGTGGGGGCTACGTGCACATGTTGCGGGAGGAGAAATTCACAACAAAGCCCCATAAAAAATGAAGTTGTTTTTCCCCAGTTCAAAGATGGTTTTACACTCCGGGAATCGCGGCTTCCCGATTCTTCTCTCCGGCAACAGCGCCGCATCGCCGTCACCTTTCCGGATCCATAATTGATTGGTTACAAATATGTAAATCCGTATTTTTGATTCGTTGAAGAAATATTTTCCAAAGGTATAATCACGAAGAAAAATATAAAAAAACACTTTATGTATTTGTTTAAAAATACATAAAAATCTGTTTTTCAAATA
>JAITMT010000064.1 GCA_031277235.1 Tannerella sp. | reverse complement strand
GAAGAAACAACGGAGATTTTCAACAAATTAAAGACCGGCGGTCGCGTATTTATTGATTTACAGGAAGTTTTCTTCACAAAATGTTTGGGTTCATTGACGGATAAATTCGGTTTGAACTGGTTTGTGGTCTATTTCCCGCAATCCCGATAAAATTAAAAATGTAAAATTTTTTTGCCAATTTGTTTGTTTATTTGAAAATAGGTTGTACTTTTGCCGCCGAAATCAGTTTAAAAACGATTTTTCATGACACGTACAAGAATAAACAATATGGGTTGGTGGCGCTTGCAATGGGTTCATTGTGAGTGACTTGTCATGTATTGTTATCGAATTGAAATTAACGGAAAAAAGACTTGTTGTACTCACGACAGGTCTTTTTTTCGTAAAAACAAATGTTGGATTTTGGAATATAAAAAGTTTTAGAATATGAATTATCAAGTTGATCAAAAAGGTTACTACGGGCGATTCGGAGGCGCGTATATCCCTGAAATACTGCATCAATGCGTGGGCGATTTGCAGCAAAACTATCTGAAAATTCTGGAGAGCGAGTCTTTCCGGAAGGAGTACCGCGATTTGCTGCGCGATTATGCGGGACGCCCGTCGCCGCTGTATCTTTCCCGGCGGTTGAGCGAAAAATACGGCTGCCGGATTTATTTGAAACGCGAGGATTTGAATCATACCGGCGCGCACAAAATCAACAATACGATCGGTCAGATTCTCGTGGCGCAGCGCATGGGGAAAACCCGCATCATTGCAGAGACAGGCGCCGGTCAGCACGGCGTCGCCACGGCTACGGTCTGCGCGCTGATGAACCTTCCCTGCGTGGTTTACATGGGCAAAACCGACGTGGAACGGCAACAGCCCAACGTCAAGAAAATGCAGATGCTGGGCGCCGAAGTCATACCGGTCGTTTCGGGAAACATGACGCTGAAAGATGCTACCAATGAGGCGATTCGCGACTGGTGCTACCATCCCGCCGACACGTTTTACATCATCGGCTCGACGGTCGGACCGCATCCCTATCCCGATATGGTAGCCCGACTGCAATCGGTTATCAGTGAGGAAATTAAGGGACAGTTGCAGGAAAAGGAAGGGCGCGACTATCCCGACTATCTGATAGCCTGCGTCGGCGGCGGCAGCAATGCGGCGGGGACGGTTTATCACTATCTGGACGACGAACGGGTGAAAATTGTGCTTGGCGAAGCGGGCGGCGAAGGTATTTTGTCGGGCAAAAGCGCGGCGACCATACAATTGGGCAGGGAAGGAATTATTCACGGCGCACGGACGCTCGTGATGCAGGATGCTGACGGTCAGATAGAAGAACCCTATTCCATCTCGGCGGGGCTGGATTATCCGGGCATCGGTCCGATGCATGCGCACCTTGCGACTGTCCGGCGCGCTCAGGTGCTGACCGTCAATGACGACGAAGCGCTCGAAGCCGCTTTTGAACTGACGCGCCTCGAAGGGATTATTCCGGCGCTGGAGAGCGCTCATGCGCTTGGTATATTGCCGAAAATGTCGTTTCGCCCGGAGGATATTGTCGTGCTGACGGTTTCGGGACGGGGGGACAAGGATATGGGGAGTTATATTGAGGCATTGGAGGTTATTTCTGTGAACAAGACAGTGTAGTTTGATAATAAACAAGATACATGAAAAGAAAAGACTTAATTTTAAATTCGTATTTTGTAATCGGATTAATCGTGTTAATTTTGAACGATTTCTATCTGAAATATGAATATGGGAATTTTATAACGGGAAAACTTTCCGATTTCGCGGGATTGTTAATTTTTCCAATGTTTGCGGCTTCCATTGTCCCAAAATTGAGCAAATCAATTTCCATCATCACAGGAATTGGATTTTTCATTTGGAAGTTGCCCTTGTTTACGCCTGTAGTTGATTTGATCAATCAATTGTCTTTTATTACCATACATCGGGTCATTGATTATTCCGACTATCTGGCATTGTTAATTTTGCCGCTAAGTTATTATTTAATTAATTATCATAAACTTAGACCCATCCTGAAAATTGAAAAAATCAAGTATTTTTCAAAATTTGCCTTATTGGGAATTTCACTTTTTGCTTTTTGTGCAACTTCCGTCGTATGGAGAGAAATGCCACAGGGAACTGTCTTTATCGGAGATTCTTATAATATTAAACTGCCCAAAGATTCTGTAATTGCTTCAATACAAAGACTTGGTTATAATTGTGATTTTTACGAGAAAGATTCTACAAATTACCATAGCAAAGCCTATTATCAAACAGATAATATAATCCAACATTATGAACAATCAATGGTAATTGACACTATTTCAAGTGTGAAGTATGAGTTGGAAACAATAAATCCCAACAAGACAAAATTGACCATCATCAATGTGACACTTTCCAAAGAAGGAAATATCCAAAACTGGAAAAGATTAAAAAGTTTGAGTAAACAGTATTCGTTATGGTTGAAAGAAAATTTAATAGAGAAAGTAAAATAAAGAATAAAAAAATTGATAATATATGTCTGAAAATCAAACAATAGAATACAAATCCGTTTGTAAAGACGAATATCTGCGGTGGATTTGCGGTTTTGCCAATGTGCAGGGCGGTACGCTCGTTATCGGTAAAGACTACGAGGCGTTCGAAACCGCTTTTATCTTTAAACATGTAAATCGAAATTAAATAAAAATAGCAATGAAATTCTATATCACATTCATAACTGTATTCCTGATTTTGCCCGTATTTTCATCATACGGACAGATAGCGATTAAAGGGAAAGTTATTTATAGAGAGAATGATGTGATAGTTGGGGCTACGATCCGGGAAAAAGGGACAGATAATGCTGTTCTTTCGGATATTGAAGGCAACTTTAATTTGCAAGTAACTGATTCCAATTCAATTATAGAGATTTCTTGTATAGGATTTAAAACAAAAGAAATAACAATCGGAATGAAACGCGATTTTCCCGTCAAACTGAAAGGAGATTGTCATATTGATTTTTTTGACGGAGACCAAATCCGGCTTGGTTTATCGTCCGACCCTGTCAATAAGCAGTTTGGCGGTTTTGCTCAAATTTCCCGTTACTCCATTTTGGGAACATTGATCGGAAAAATTGATTATGTGTCTGATTTTTCGGACAATTTTCAATGGGATGCAACATTGGGATTGCTTCATTTTCTGGTTGATTGCGATTATCACACCGACGCATTTCTGAATTACGGTAACATAAAGATTGCCAATAAATTTCAATTTCAAAATTACAATGTTGAAGGAAAAATCACTTTTTCCTATCCGGAAATTTTACCGGATTACACAAATCTGCATTTCGGTTTGGGCTTATCCGACATGAAAAAGATAGATTTTTCTCGAACCAGACAAGCCGGATATATGTTGGGAATTGGAACAGCGCTACCTTTCAGGATGCCATTTTCTGAAATAAATGTTAAAACTGTGTATTGGACAAGATTTTGGGAATGGAAAGTGGAGGTTTTCAGCGAAATAAAACGTTTT
>JAITMT010000450.1 GCA_031277235.1 Tannerella sp. | reverse complement strand
GAGACCGCAAAAAAACGTTTGACGGAGGCGGGCTATATGCCGATCGGACTTGACCATTTTGTACTGCCCGGTGACGAACTGTATAAAGCACAACAAAACAAACAGTTACACCGTAATTTTCAAGGCTATTGCACCCGCCGGACGACCGGACAGGTATATGCTTTCGGGATTACGGGCATCAGTCAGTTGGCGACGGCTTACAGCCAGAATACAAAGGAGTTGGATGTTTATATGGAAAAGATAAACAGGGGCGAATTTCCCGTTACAAAAGGTTATATTCTAAACTATGAGGAACAGATTACACGTGAGGTGATTACGGAACTGATGTGCAACTACACGGTGAATTGGGGCGAAATTGCCGAAAGAATGAAAATACCCAAAGAATTCGTCATAAAATCACTGAATTACAATGAAATAGCATTGAAGGAATTTGAAAAGGACGGCGTCATCGAATTTGACGGCAATCATCTTACCGTGCTGCCTGACGCCGCTCCGCTGGTGCGGGTTGTCGCAGCCGCGCTCGATAAAAAATTCACCGCGGAAAACCGGCTCTATTCCAAGCCGGTGTAGGATTTTATCAATGCTTTCAACTCGTTGATAGTCCTGGCAATCGGAAATTCGGGATAGTCGGTGACAACGTTGTCGGGCGGACAGAACAGGATTCCCCGGTCGGCGGCTTTGAGCATGGAAATGTCATTGTAGGAATCTCCAAAGGCAAGTATCTTGTATTCAAGGCTTTGAAATGCTTCGACCGTTTTGCGCTTCGGGTCTTCCTGGCGCAGTTTGTAGTCGGTGATGCGTCCCGTAGCATCCGTTTCCAAATGATGGCACAGCAACATCGGGTTTTCCAACTGATTCATAAGCGGTTGCGCAAACTCGATAAACGTATCCGAAACGATGACGAAAGGCGCTTTTTCCCGCAACCAGCGTACAAAATCCATCGCGCCGTCCAGCGGTCGAAGCGTTGCTATAACATCCTGAATATCTTTCAGTTTCAGATTGTATTCATCCAAAACTCCGAGCCGGTATTTCATCAATTCGTCATAATCCTTGATATCGCGAGTCGTGAGTTTCAGTTTCTCGATACCTGTCTTTTTTGCGACGTTCACCCAAATTTCAGGCACGAAAACGCCCTCCAAATCCGCACAAATTATCCACATAAATTTATTTATCTTTTTTTGCGTTGCAAAGGTAAGAAGTTTTATCCAATGTACAAAAAGAGGCGGGAGGATCGTGTCTCAACTTATCAGGCGACATTCTCCCCCTTGGGGGAGTTAGAGGGGGACTTCAGGTTTTCAATAACTGTGCATCCCGCCGAAAAACAGATTGACGCCAAAGTAAGTCATTAATACCGTGAGAAATGCAAGAATGGCAAATCCGTGAAAAAAGAGCGGTTTGCGGAACACCGGCAGTGATTGCACGTGCATTGCCAGCGAATAGACCAGCAATGTGACGAGCGCCCACACCTCCTTCGGGTCCCAGCCCCAATAGCGTCCCCACGAAACGTTAGCCCAGATGGCGCCGATAAAAATGCCCGTTGTCAGCGTAAACAGTGCGGGGTATAACAGTATCTGACTGATTATCTGCAATTTTCTGACATGTTGCTCGCTGTCTTTCGTGGTAAAACGAAGGATGATCGCCACGATTCCGTTAAACATGATAAAACCGAGCAACGAGTAGGAAATAATTAATAATGAGACATGTATGCTTAGCCAGGGCGACATCAGCACGGGTATGAGTTTCGTGATTTGCGGATTCATGGCGCCCAGCGAGGCTACCAGCAAAATGAAGCCCGACAACAGCAATCCCGCCACGGTGAAAATTTTCGATTTCTTATGTAAAATAATTGTAATCAATGAAATAGACCAAGCCGCAAACAGCATCGTTTCAAAGCCGTTTGACAGCGGAATGTGTCCGGAAATATACCATCGCAATGCCAGCGTAAAGAAAAGAAAAAGAAAGGAAAACACTAATAATAAGAGTAATATGTTATCTATCAATTTATTACCTTTTCCCGTAAGAATCCCCCAAATGAAAAAAACAAAGGCAAAAAGTCCGGCGGCGATATTGATTTTGAAAAGAATATCGGCGGTGTGCAGCCGGTTGTAGAAAATTTCAACGGCTGTTTTTGTGTCCGAAATTACGCCCGTTTCTACTCTTCTGTGCTGAAACACAGATATTTTACTCAACAAATCCATGGCGGCGACATGGTCTTCCTTTTGCAAAAAATCGGTAAGCATCCATAAAACTTTGGCAATGAGCAAGGAATCTTCGGCATTCGCCAATGATAAATCGTCCGTCATTGAAAACCAGCGGTTTCCCTGCGGAAAAATGGTCATGGTACTGCCGGAACTTTGCGTTAGCAGCAACCCCGCTTTTTCGTCGGCTTCGCGCACGCCCTTGTCTTCTTCGGAGATTCCCGAATTGATTAATTTGTAAACGCCTGAATAGAAGAAGTCGCTCAAACGCAGCCGTTTACCGCAAACTTCGTTGTTGCAGAGAAACCGTCTAATTTCCCTGTTTTTGATTTTTATCAACGGTTCTTCCTGCCATTCTTCGGGGAAAAAAATGAATCCGGCGAGCACCTGTACGGCGTTGAAATTTCTGTAGGACGATTTTCCGGTAATTTTCACCGTAAAATCCTGAGCATAAGTGTCTATCGGTACGATTCTTCCGTTGTAAAACATGGATAATTTGCCGAAAGCCTGCGCTTCATCCCGCGTCATCGTCCGTTGCGCCTGAGACACGAAGGGAAGAAGTAACAATACACTGATACTCAATGACTTCAATAAACTGCGAAATCTGCCTTTGGCATTGAATAATATCCACAACATGGATAACAAAAGCATTAAATATCCTGTATATGTGATAGTTATACCGACCGAATCATAACTGACGGACAATATCGTGCCTTTCAAGTCCTTGTCGTAGGAAGCCTGATAAAACCGGAAACCCTTGTATTTGAATATGTTATTCATTGAAATCAGCACATCCTCCTTCTTCTCTCCGTCGTTCAGCGTCAGATGGCTGGTGTAATCCATCGGCGTGGTGGTTCCGGTGTAATAATTCAACTCAAACCGGTTGAGTGTCAGCGAGAAAGGAATTCTTATGTCGGATTCCGAAAGTCCGTCTTCCCGAAGATGAATTTGCCCCTGTTCAGACGTTAAAAAGGAGACAAACGCGCCCGCCAGAATCACGGCAAAAGAAAAATGAAGTGCAAAAGCAGGCTTCCTTTTCTTGAATAATTTATTGATAATCAGCATAAAAGCAAAGGAAAGCATGGCTGCCCAAAGCGTTAACATCCACCACGATCCGTAGATGTGATGGAGCACGAAAGGCGTTCCGAAACGGCGCTCCGCAAAAGTAGCGATAGCAAGAAATAAGGTTATGATTATCAGTAATATAAATGGAGTGGTTTTCATACGATACGATTTAATTCTATTAATTCTTCCATGATTTTCCGGTCGTTGCAGAGGCTCGGAATTTTGTGTTGTCCGCCGAGTTTTCCCTGTTTTTTGAACCAGTCTGCAAACAATTCTTTCCGCGCTTCGATGATTTCGAGTCGCTGCAATGAAATATTTTTATATCTTTTAGCCTCATAATCAGAATTTAACTCCTGTAAGGCATTGTCTAAATGCGAAGCAAAATCGTCTAACGAAGCCGGTTTTTTTTCAAATTCAATCATCCACTGATGTACGCCCTTTCCGTTGGATAAAAAAAGTGGAGCCGCTGAATATGAGTGTACTAAAGCGCCTGTCTGGGCGCAGGCTTTTTTGATTCCCTTTTCAGCGTTGTCCACCATCAATTCTTCACCGAAAGCGTTGATAAACTGCTTGGTACGCCCCGTAATGATAAACTTGTGGGGATGCAGCGAAGTGAAACGAATCGTGTCGCCGATGCGATACCGCCACAACCCGCCCGCGGTCGTGATGACCACCTCGTAATTTTCGTCGGTTTTTACATCTTCAAGCGGTAAAACTTCCTGATTTTCAGAGTTTACCGGAATAAATTCATAAAAAATTCCGTAGTCCAGCATCAGGAGCATACTTTTGTCGGCAGGATCGTTCTGAATGCCGAAAAAGCCCTCGGAGGCGTTGTAAATTTCCATGTAACGCATTTCCTTGTCGCCTATAATCGTTTCATATTGAGGCAGATAAGGATTGAATCCCACGCCGCCGTGAAAAAATACTTCCAGATTGTTCCATACTTCCCGGATATTTTTTTTGCCCGTTTCGGCAAGGACGGCTTTCAAAAATGCCAGCATCCACGACGGAACACCAGAAAGGCTCGCAACATCCTTATTAACAGTGTTTTTAACGATTTCCTTCATCTTCGATTCCCACTCGCCCATCAGAATGATTTTCTTGCAGGGAACACGGACTAAATTAACCAGCGGATTTGTATTTTGCAACAGAACTGCCGATAAATCGCCGCTGTGCGCCTTTGCATTGAGCGGCGAAGGCTGGTGACTGCCTCCCAAAACCAGCCCTTTCCGGGAAAAAAATTGCGATTGCGGATTGTTGCGGAGATACAGCAAAATGGCGTCCAGCCCGCCTCTATAATGGCAGTGTTTCAAAATCTCTTGAGTAACAGGGATATACTTGCTCCGACCGTTGGTTGTCCCGCTGCTTTGGGCGTACCATTTCACGGTCGAATGCCACAATATGTTTTTTTCGCCCCGAATCATCCTTTCAATATACGGATTCAGCATCTCATAGTAAACAGTCGGAACCCGTTCACTATAAGTCTTATAATCCCTTATTTCCCCGAATTTGTGTTTTTCCCCATATTCGGTACGGCGAGCCTGGCGCAACAGATTCATCAGTTGAAATCGCTGAATATCAGTAGATTTAATGCTGTATGAATCAATTGTCCCCAGTCTCCCGGAAAATAATGTATATATAGTTTTTGATATAATATCCATTATAAACAACGTAAAAACGTTGCAAAAGTAATGTTTTTTTTGGAATCAATCGCCTAAAATGGAGCATTGTCCGAAATAAAGATTAACTTTGCACGGTAAAATCAATAACGCCCATGAATTTTTTAAGACAATTCCGAAAAAATCTCTTCCTGCGCGCTGTCAATTTGGCAGGGCTGTCCATTATGCTTGCCTGTCTGCTGCTTTCGGCGGGCTACATCAGGCAGGAACTCGGTTACGACCGCCATCACGCCAATGCCGACCGCATCGTCCGCCTGTCGTTACAGTTCGACGGCGAGCCTGTTGACGGGCGTGTTTTGGGAAATAACCTTGATAATGTATTGCAGGAAATACCCGAAATCGTTAAAGTCGTGAAGATGTTCAACATTCATACTGCCGCGCTGACTTATCAAGATAAGATTCACGTAATCAACGAATTTTATTCGGTAAGCCGCGATTTTTTAGAAGTGTTTGATCTGCCGCTGTTACAGGGCGACAAGGGCGAAGCGTTGCAGCGGCAGGGGCAAATGCTGATCAGCGAAAGTTTTGCACGGCAACTGTTTGGCGATGCCGGTTTTGACAGGATTCAAGGGGCTGAAATTGCAATAAACGGACAAAGAGTGGACGGACAAAATTTTTTCATTTCGGGCATTTTCAAGGATATTCCCGAAACTTCGCATTTTCATACCGACGTTTTGCTGCATCGTCCCGACGACCGGGAAAGTTACACTTACACATATTTACTCTTGAAGGAACATACTGATATTCAATCTTTAGCACAGAAAATAACCCAACTTGCCGAAGAAAAGGAACTGTACAAACCCGCGAAACTTCACGCCCTTTTGATGCCTTTGACTGATATTCACCTCCATAGCCGCAACCTCAGAGAAATGAGCGTGAATGGGAACATCAATTACATCTATCTGATTTTTGGAGTTAACATTTTGTTAATCATCGTTGTACTGTTTAATTTATGGTTAAATACAAGCCTGATTTTCTCCCATAATCGCCGCTATTATCAACTGTTGCGTTTGCACGGAGCGCAGCAGTCGGTAGTGATTCGGGATGAGGCGCTGACGGCGTTGCTATTGGGGATTTTGTCCGTCATAACGGGCGGATGGGCTGCGTATTATGTCTCGTCGCTCGGATTGATTTCCGGGCAGATCACTGTTATTGAGATTGTTGCGTTGTGTCTGATATTTCTGTTGGCGGTCGTTGCAGTGTCGCTGATTCCGGCGCTGAAAGGCATTTCCAACACGCTGTTTCTGAACACCTCCGACGATTTGAAACCGGTGCAGTTTTCGTATGCAAACGTCAAATGGATGATAACGATACAATACGCTGTGGTTATGATGGTTGTGATTCTCGCTTTCGGTATCGGCAGGCAGATGAATCTGGTGAAACAGGTGCAGGTGGGTGGGAATGACCCAAACATGCTGGCAATGTCCGACCAGCCCGAACAGGTAAAGGCAAACTATGAACTGTTGAAAACGGAATTGCTGAAACACGCCGAAATTCAAGCCGTTACATCTTCCTTTCAATTGCCCGGCGACGCCATACGCGACGTAACACAAGTTAAAAAAGAGAATGATACGGACTGGAAAAAGTTGCCGATTATGCTGTCCGGTGAGGATTTTCTTCCGTTCTTCAACATTGGATTGATTGCAGGTCAGGGATTTACGCATGAAGCATACGATTTTAAGTCAGAAGAAAACATGCTTCTCGACCGTCTTCAAAATGAAAAATATTCGGAATATGTTGAAGAATACGTGATTAACCGCAAGGCGCTGGCAATTCTCGGATTCAAAACTCCCGACGAAGCCATTGGAAAAATGCTGCAAATCGAACACGGCACGATTGATTATTTCCGGCAGGGCGTGATCGTGGGCGTGACGGACGATTTCAATTATACCGGACTGTACGAGGAAACGGTTCCGTTGCTGATGATGCAGCGTCGCATGTTCCAGCATTGTATCATGGTGCGGTTTGCGCCCGACCGCGTCAGGCAAGCCCGAGCCGTTTTTGAAAAGGTTTGGGCAGAAGTCAACCCCGATTATCCCGCCAATTACGTCTTTATGAATGATCTGTTCGGCAAGACATACCGCAATGAAATCAACGCGCAACAATTGGTGTACATCTTTTCGCTGCTGTGCTTTTTGATTGCCGATTTGGGGCTGATTGCCTTCATGGCGTTCATCATCCGTCGGCGAACGCGGGAAATAGCGATACGGAAAGTGCACGGCGCAAGTGTCGGCGAAGTTATCCGGATGTTGAATCTGAATTTTATCCGCTACATTGTGCTGGCTTTCCTGATAACCATGCCTGTAGCCTGGTATATCATGCAGCAATGGCTGGAACGGTTCGCCTACCGGATTTCGCCGGACTGGTGGATATTTGCCTTGGCAGGTTTGACCGTTTTACTGATTTCAGCCGCCTCCGTATCGCTGCAAAGTTGGCGCGCAGCAACAAGAAATCCGGTGGACGCGATTGCAAAATTGTAAGAAGAAAGGGCGCAGTGAAAAAATTATGCAAAATTATTTGGAAGTAATTTACAAATGTATTACCTTTGCGAACCGAATTTATGATTAATTATGAGAGCGATTAAAATTATTATTGTGTTATTTTTGATGTTTGTCTTTGCAACGCCCGGTTTTAGCAACACTGTCAAGCGGAAGAAAAACAAATGGTTGGCTACAAGAACTGCTGTAACAACCTGCGGTCATGAGGATAGGAATACTGTCATCGGGTGGTGACTGTCCCGGGATTAACGCCACCATTCGCGGCGTCGGCAAGACGGCGCTGATGCGGTACGGGATGGATGTTGTCGGTATTCATAACGGATTTACGGGTCTGTTAAACAAAGATATTGAGGTATTTACGGAGCGGACGCTTTCGGGAATACTGAATTTGGGCGGTACAATTTTGGGGACTTCGCGGGAGAAACCTTTCAAAAAATTGCTTGAAGCGGACGATGACGGTAAACCTGATTTGATTTATCAGAACTACAGGGAATTGGGTCTTGACTGTGTGGTGTGTATCGGTGGAAACGGTACGCAAAAGACGGCGTATAAACTTTCTCAAATCGGATTGAATGTGGTAGGTATTCCCAAAACGATTGATAATGACGTGTTTGGAACGGATATTACGTTTGGTTTCGATTCGGCGGTCAATATTGCGACCGAGGCGATTGACCGCCTGCATTCGACCGCCAGTTCGCACAAGCGCGTGATGGTGATGGAAGTAATGGGGCATAAGGCAGGCTGGATAGCGCTGTATGCAGGTATGGCGGGTGGTGCCGACATCATTCTGATTCCCGAACTCGGCTTTGACATGAAAAAAGTCAATGCCAAAATCAAGGAACGTGAAAAGAGCGGCAAGCCGTATTCAATTGTCGTGATGGCGGAAGGCTTGAATATCAACGGAAACAGACTGTCCGGCTTTGCGGAAGCCATAGAAAAGGCGACCCGTATCGAAGTGCGCACAACGGTACTCGGTTATGTGCAGCGCGGCGGCAATCCGTCGCCTTTCGACCGCAATCTGGCGACCCGGCTGGGCGGACATGCCACGGACACGATTGCCGAACAGTCTTTCGGGCGTATGGTTTGTATGAAAGGGGACACCGTCAGTTCCATCCCGCTGTCGGAAGTAGCGGGAAAAATCAAATTAGTTCCTGAAAATCATGATCTTATACATCAGGGATTGAATATGGGAATTTCATTCGGAGCGTAACTTTCATCGCCGTATTCTCTCTTCAGATATTCTACCAGTCGAATAACTTTTTTGTCTTTTTTCAATTTTCTCAGCGCCGTTTTGGCGGCAACCTGCTGTGATTCCTTTTTGGTAGTCCCGACACCGGTAGCGATCGTTGTATTTTCCAGTATTACAGCGGTTTGAAAAACGGAAGTTCCTCCGTCGTCAACAAACGTTTCCATCAGTTCAAATTCGATAACCATCCTGTTTCTCTGCCCCCATTCGAGCAGTCGCGACTTGAAATTGACTTCCTTGGTCGCTATTTTATCAAGTTCCGGCAGTTTTGCGATGATGTGTTCTTCCACAAACCGGCGAGTAAATCGGTATCCCTTGTCCAAATAAATTGCTCCGATCAAGGCTTCGAGCGCATTGCCCCACATGTATTTATTGTGCGTATAGGCATATTTTTTGGAATAGACTTTCTTGTCAATTCCCAGTGTCAGGGCAATTTTGTTGAGACTTTCGCGTTTCACGATTTTTGCACGGGTACTGGTCAGGAAACCTTCCTGTTTTTGGGGAAAATGTTTGAATAAAATGTCCGCAGTAATGGCGTTCAATATGGCATCTCCCAGAAATTCAAGCCGTTCGTTGTTAATTTTCTTTCCTTCCTGTGTGGAATGGGTGGAACTGTGAATAAAAGCCCGTTCATACAGTTCTGGATTGTCCGGATAGAAGCCAAATAACTGATAAAAAGACAGATAAGGCTCTTTGTTTTTGATTCTAAAGAGCCTTATCCTGTTCCGTATTTTGCTGAAAATCACTGTTTATTGCTGAAACTTTTTAACGATGATACAGGCATTGTGACCGCCGAAACCGAATGTATTGGACAATGCTACATTGACCGTTCGCTTTTGCGCCTTATTGAACGTAAGATTCAGATTATAATCAATTTCCGGGTCATCATCGCCTTCCGCATGATTGATGGTCGGCGGAACAATCCCTTCCTGAACTGCCATGATGCAAGCCATCGTTTCCACAGCGCCGGCTGCGCCGAGCATGTGTCCAGTCATGGACTTGGTCGAACTGATATTCAACTTGTAAGCATGTTCGCCGAAAACGTCCTTGATGGCGTTTAATTCCGGAACGTCGCCTACGGGCGTGGAAGTTCCGTGCACGTTGATGTAGTCAATGTCTTCGGGTTTCATTTCGGCGTCTTCGAGCGCATTTCGCATCACGAGTTTGGCGCCCAGACCTTCGGGATGCGTGGCGGTAAGATGGTGCGCGTCTGCCGAAAAACCGGCTCCCGCTATTTCTGCATATATTTTCGCGCCGCGTGCAAGGGCATGTTCCAACTCCTCCAATATCAGGCAAACGCCGCCTTCGCCCATCACGAAACCGTCGCGACTGGCGCTGAACGGGCGTGAAGCCGTTTCGGGCGAGTCGTTGCGCGTCGAGAGGGCGTTCAAGGCATTGAAACCACCGATTCCGACAAGATTGATTGCCGCCTCGGAACCGCCGGTAACGATGACGTTAGCCTTGCCGAGCCGTATATAATTGTAAGCGTCTGCAATGGCATTCGTTGAGGATGCGCACGCAGAAACGGTGCCGAAGTTCATTCCATGGAAACCGTACCGGATCGAAATCAATCCTGCCGCAATGTCGGAAATCATTTTCGGGATAAAGAACGGATTGAACCGGGGACCGATTTCTTCGTTATATCCTCTTACTTCCTCCTGAAACGTCTGTATGCCACCGATTCCCGATGCGAAAATAACGCCGATACGCTCCCTGTCTTCCTGCTCCAAATCCATCTGCGAATCTGCCAAAGCCTCCTGGGCGGCGGCAATGGCATATTGCGAATACGGGTCGGATTTGCGGGCTTCCTTTTTGTCGGAAAAGCACGTCAGCGGGTCGAAATTTTTGACTTCGCAGGCAAACTTTGTTTTAAACTTTGACGTATCAAAGCGAGTAATGGGTCCTGCCCCGCTTACTCCGTTTATCAATGATTGCCACGTTTCCGCAACGTTATTGCCCAACGGAGTAACGGCTCCAAGACCCGTTACTACTACTCTTTTTAATTCCATAATGTATGGGAATTTAAGTTTTTTTTATTTTGCGCTCTCTTTCTCAATATACGCAATGGCGTCGCCCACGGTAGAAATTTTTTCCGCCTGGTCGTCGGGAATGGAAAGGTTGAACTCCTTCTCAAATTCCATAATCAGTTCCACCGTATCCAAGGAATCGGCTCCCAAATCGTTGGTGAAGCTGGCTTCGTTCGTTACTTCGGAATCTTCTACACTTAGTTTGTCAACTATGATCGCTTTTACGCGAGATGCTACATCTGACATGATTTTAAAAATTTTAATTAATACTAAATATTTCTTATTTTTGCAGTGCAAAGTAACATATTATTTTGCAGAAATCTCAATTAACTGCACATATTTTTTATTTTTGTGCAATGAAAATGATAAGAAAAGATATGAAAAAAATTGCTGTTTTCGCTTCGGGAGCGGGAAGTAACGCCGAAAATATTATCCGTTATTTTCTTGATAATAAGGAAATAAAAGTAGTTCTCGTTCTCTCCAACAAAGCCGATGCGGGCGTGCACGGTCGCGTTGCCCAATACGGGACGCCTTCATTCACTTTCACGTACAAGGAATTTAATGAAGGAAGTGAAGTCCTGAAAAAATTAGCCGAATATGAAGTAGATTATATTGTTCTGGCGGGTTTCCTGCTAAAAATTTCTCCGGCGATTATTACCGCTTTCCCGCAGAAAATCATCAACATACATCCCGCGCTGCTGCCCAAATTCGGTGGTAAGGGAATGTACGGGCATCACGTTCACGAAGCCGTGGTTGCCGCCGGCGAAACGGAAACGGGCGTTACGATTCACTACGTCAATGAAAATTACGACGAGGGACAAATCATTTTTCAGGCGAAATTCCCTGTTCTGCAAACAGATACGGTCGAAGATGTGGAACGGAAAATTCATGAACTGGAATATGCGCATTTTCCGGAAGTGATTGAGAAATTGTGGGGATAGCGATTTTTTTCTATCATTTTTCAAATCTTCAAATTTTCAAATAACATCGCACCGCAAGCGCATCGGGACGCCGGAGATTTCATGATTTACGTCCGCGTACATTCTACGAACGGGATATGTCTTTTATGTATCCCTCTTATTTCACCACCGCAATTTTTGTAACCACGCTTTCGGAGGCATCTGATGTTGAAGCCAATACGAGATAAATTCCCGTGGCTACCCGATTGCCTGAAAGATTTCGACAGTTCCAAACCAACTGACTGCCAATCGCTTTCGCCTGATAGATCAAATTTCCGCTGATGTCCGTGATTTTCACATTGCTGTTGTTGGTCAAGCCCGTAATGGTTACTCTGTCGTTAAAGTCCGGTCTTACCGGATTCGGATACGCATAAACATCTGAAAATACACCGCTTCCGCTTTTCACGCCACTGTTGAACGATACCAGCCCCTTGTCCGTACCGATAAAAACCTCGCCGGTAACGTTGTTGATGGCAATGCTTTGAATCGTATTCGACAGCAGCGGCGAGTTTTCAGCCGTGAAATCGTAAATCGTCTCCGAGCCGTCTTCATTGATCAGAAAAACGCCTGACCCCGCTGTTCCTATCCATTTGTTATTATCGCCGTCCACCGCAATAGCCGTAACGGATTCGCCGTTCAGAAAATAAGCGTCGCCGCCTCTGACCATCCGCGAAAATGAAAGTTGGTCGGGATTTTCAATTGCGTTTCTTGGCGCCGTACACTTCAACAGACCGTTATTGCTGCCTACCCAAACCGTTCCCGATTTGTCTTCAGCCAAGGATAAAAACTGGCTGGCAGCAATCGTACCGCCAACTTGACTTTGTGCATCTCTCAGCGTGTTGAAAAAGTTATACCTGTCGTCCGAAGCGTCGTCAATCGTTCCGTTATCGTCAAGAACAAAAATTCCCGCGTTGTTATAGGGAGAAATATTCACCCATTTATGACCGCGCGAAGTGATTAAAATCCGGTCGGTCTTATCGGCGTTACTAATGGGTGGATAATAAAGCGAAACCCACGTTCCATCAGATTTTAAGACATTTATCGCATTGGTTACATTCGTATTTATTACCCAAAGATTTTTATCCCGGTCAAAGGACATTGCGCCGATGCGGACAAAACTGTTCTGGTAGGATTCGCCGGGAGTTGCTGTTGCAAGAGTACTGTTGTTCAGATGAAAAAGATTCACAAATTCGTTGTTTTTCAATTCTATGATACCTTCTCCGTAAGTGCCTATGTAATAATGATTTTCATCATCAGGATCAACGATAATAGCAATATAGTCTTTTATACCCGATCCAATTAAACTTTCGGACTGCTGATTGACAATATTTTCGTCGAAATTAAACCAGTCGCCATCCCGGTAAGTCATGAAAATACCCGGACGGTCATAACGGTTCAGCATGCGTCCGCCGCCCGTAATCAGGAGTTTATCGCCATGAACGGTCATAAAATAATCGTCATTGCTTTTAGGGCTGTTGATTTGCAGATCGGAAACAAACTTCTCAAACGTATTATCGCCGGTCTGTTCAATACCTGCAAGTCCGCCCGTTCCCGTTGCCAGCCAGTATTTTCCATCTTCCTTGAGCGACGTTATATCATTCACCGTGCCGGTATTCGTCATATTGTAATTTCCGTCCAACGTTTTGAAAATCAGGATTTCGTTGTCGGAATGAGCCAGCAACTCGTTGGCTTCAACCGTTATATCCTTGATCCTGTTATGTTTTACCAGCGTACTCATTTCATTGTCAGTTGGCGAGAAATGATAAATTCCATCGTTTATTTTGCAGGCAACTAACCGGTTGTCATACAGAGAAATACGGGAAATATTATTGGAATTTTGCAGATTCATTCTTTGCCAGTTCGCTTTATCCAGCAAATTTGCATTTATATCTCCCTGATAAATAGCGTCTTCCGCCGCCGCGTATATTTTATCATCCGTTACGCAGGCGGCATTGACTTTCGTATCCAATTTGTAAGTCTCCTTAACTTCCTGTTTATCAAGGTTTATTACCATGATACCGAAATCGGCGGAAAGATATGCAAAACGGTCTTTGAAAAAAATGTCGTGAACGGCTTTGTTCTGTACGTTGGACGTGTTTTTCAAATCCGGCATGTTCTTGACGCCGTCGCTGTTCAGCAAATCAATGTTTC
>JAITMT010000406.1 GCA_031277235.1 Tannerella sp. | reverse complement strand
GACACGGAAAACGGCTGGAAACGGGTGATTGTGGAAAAGCCTTTCGGACACGATTACGAAAGCGCGGTGAAGTTGAACGGCGAATTGCTGGAATATTTTACGGAAGACCAGATTTACCGGATTGACCATTATCTGGGCAAGGAAACCGTTCAGAATATTTTGGTTACGCGCTTTTCCAACATTATTTTCGAGCCGCTTTTTAACCGTAATTATGTTGAATATGTGGAGATTACCTCTTCCGAATCCATCGGAGTAGGCTCGCGGGCAGGCTATTACGAAACATCGGGCGCATTGCGCGATATGCTGCAAAACCATTTGCTCCAACTGCTCGGAATCGTAGCCATGGAGCCGCCGGTCTCGTCGGACGCCAATTCCATCCGTAACGAAATGTTGAAGGTGTTCCAGTCGTTGCGCAAACTCTCCAAAGAGGAAGTTCCGCGTTTTGTGGTGCGCGGTCAATACACTTCGTCAACCATTCGCGGCGAAAAGCAAAAGGCGTATCGCGAAGAGCCGGGTGTTGCAAAAGATTCAAAAACAGAAACTTACGTTGCCGCAAAATTGTTTGTGGACAATTGGCGGTGGAGCGGCGTACCGTTTTACATCCGCACGGGAAAATGTCTTCCGACGCGCGTTACCGAAATCGTCATCCATTTCAAGGAAAATCCACACAAGATTTTTTCTTTGAAAAACGGTATTAAAAATGTGAATAACAAATTGATTATCAGAATACAACCCAATGAGGGGCTGTTGCTGAAATTCGGAATGAAAGTGCCCGGGGCGGGATTCAATGTGGACGAGGTGAGCATGGATTTCAAGTATTCGTCTCTAAATGAGCGATATATCCCCGAAGCCTACGAGCGGCTGCTGACCGACTGCATTGCGGGAGACGCGACGCTCTATCAGCGCGGCGATGCGGTGGAGGCGACCTGGCAATTCGTGCAGCCGATTCTTGATGCGTGGAATGAGAATCCCGACATTCAGATTTACGGCTATCCTGCGGGTTCGTGGGGACCCGAACAGGCGGACAAAATACTGGCTACAGATGGCTACGAATGGCGATTTCCCTGTAAAAATCTGACGGATGACAATGTTTTTTGTGAATTGTAATTATTAATTCAAAATGTATGGACGTAAAAATTTTTAATTCGGCAAAGGAAGCTTGTACAGCGGTTGCAAAACTGTTGGCAGTGAAGGCAATTGAAGGCGGAAACATCGCTGTATCAGGCGGTTCCACACCTAAATTGTTGTTTCAAATCATCGGGGAAGAATATAAAAATACGGACTGGTCGCGGTTGAATTTCTTTTGGGTGGACGAGCGCATGGTTCCCGAAAACGATCGGGAAAGCAATTACGGAGAGTTTTTCAGAACACTTTTAATACAGGGGGTTATCTCCGAAAAAAACGTTTTTCCGGTATGGTATTATCAGGACGAATTGCGGTCGCTTGCCGAATATACGCTGACTATACGAAATAAGTTGCCATTTGAGAACGAACTGCCTCATTTTGACCTGATTCTGCTGGGAATGGGCGAAGACGGGCATACGGCTTCGATTTTTCCCGGTAATCTGTCGTCTTTTACGTCCGAACATTTTGTGGAAAGAGCCATTCATCCGCAAACGAAACAGCATCGTATTACGCTGACAGGCAGCGCTATCAATAATGCCGAACAGGTGATTTTTCTGGTTACGGGCGAAAGTAAAACGGAAATTTTGAAAAAAGTAATTCTCGAAAAAGATGCGAAATTGCCTGCTGCTCACGTTAATCCTGTTTCCGGAAATCTCGTTTATTTTTTGGGAGGAATTGGAAACGCAATCATATAATAATCAAATGAAAATCTCATATAATACCCAAATTTGGCATTCCGACAGGAATGCATCGCTCGGTAGAAAGGTCATCGTCCCGCAGGATGCATTCCATACGGAATGCAAGCGACGACAGGAAACATTTTCTACCGAGCGATATTCCCTCCGGGAATGGAAAATACAGTTTTCTACCGGGCGATGCATCCCTGACGGGTCGCCGATGGACTGTAGGTATAATGTTAAACATTCATCAAAAATAGAAATTAAATATTTAATAAATAAATAATTATGAAAAAAAATATTTTATACATCCTGATTATCTGCGGGTTGGTTGCCTGTACAAACGGTAAAAAACCGGAACAGGACGAAAATTCGTCAAAAACCGACAGTATCGTAAAAACGGCTTTGATGGATATGAAAACCGTACCGTTTGACGAACTTTTCACGGAAACCACAGCCGATCAAATAGATAGAAATATCATCGCACTCGTCAAAACGTTCAATATCGTGATTACGGCAGGGCGCGACAGCGATTACAATTCGATGGTAGCCGGAGACGGAGGGATCGGTATTCTGATGGGTAAACCGGTAACTTTCTGCGGATTACGTGGCAGCCGCCGTACGCTGGAAGTTATCCTGAAAGATTCGGTTTACACGATGAGTTTTTTTAAGGATAAATACAGGGACGATTATCTGATTTTCGGTCAGAAATCGGGTCGCAACACCGAAAAAATGAAGGAAACACGGCTGACAAGCGTCGTGACGCCATCGGGCAAAATGGCTTTTAAAGAGGCGTTTATGATCATCGAATGTCAGTTGGCGCAAACGCATACCGTCAATCCCGCCGAAGTCTATGCCGACGACAATCGCCTGTTTTTCGAGGACGCCTACAAGGAAGTCGGCAGTTATCACAAAATTGTTTTTGGGGACATTACGAATGTTTGGATCAGAAAAAAAGTTCAATAGTTATGGTAAAAAAGTTCGATTTTTTAGTGATCGGTTCCGGTATTGCGGGCATGAGTTTTGCATTGAAAGTGGCTCATAAAGGGACAGTTGCGCTGATTTGCAAATCCGGGATGGAAGAAGCAAACACTTATTTTGCGCAGGGGGGCGTAGCCTCGGTTACGAACCTCCTGGTGGATAATTTCGACAAGCACATCGAAGATACCATGGTTGCTGGCGATTTTCTGAGCGACCGGGCGGCGGTGGAAAAAGTGGTACGAAACGCGCCGGCGCAAATCCGTGAATTAATCAACTGGGGCGTGGATTTTGACAGGACGGAAAACGGCGAATTTGACCTCCATCGCGAGGGCGGACATTCGGAGTTTCGCATCCTGCACCACAAGGACAATACCGGCGCGGAGATACAGAAAAGCCTGATTGAGAGGGTGAAACAGCATCCCAACATCACTATTTTCAAGAAACATTTTGCGATTGAGATTATTACGCAACATCATCTGGGTATTACCGTAACCCGACAAACACCTGATATAGAATGCTTTGGAGCATATATTATGGATCTGGCAACAGGAAAAATAGATACGTTCCTGTCGAAAGTTACCCTGATGGCTACGGGTGGCGTAGGCGCTGTATATCAGACAACTACCAATCCGCTTGTAGCGACGGGAGACGGTATTGCCATGGTTTACAGGGCAAAAGGTACTGTCAAGGACATGGAATTTATTCAGTTTCATCCCACTGCGCTGTATCATATCGGCGATCGCCCTTCGTTTCTCATCACCGAAGCGATGCGTGGCTATGGCGGGATTTTGCGAACACTTGACGGTAAGGAGTTTATGCAAAAATACGATGAACGTCTTTCGCTTGCTCCGCGCGATATTGTGGCGCGCGCCATTGACAACGAGATGAAAAATCGCGGCGAAGACCATGTTTTCCTGGATGTTACGCACAAGGACGCCGAAGAAACGAAAAAACATTTCCCCAATATTTACGAGAAATGCCTCAGTCTCGGCATTGATATTACGAAAGACTACATTCCCGTAGCGCCTGCGGCGCATTATTTGTGCGGCGGCATCAAGGTTGATTTGAACGCCTGCTCGTCCATCAACCGGCTGTATGCGGTCGGGGAATGTTCCTGCACCGGTTTGCATGGCGGTAATCGCCTGGCTTCCAATTCATTAATTGAAGCCGTGGTTTACGCCGACGCGGCAGCCAAACATGCCCTGAAAATAATTGATAATTATGCGTTTAACGAAAATATCCCTGCCTGGAACGACGAAGGCGTTACCTCGCCCGAAGAAATGGTTCTTATCACGCAGAGTATCAAGGAAGTAGGACAAATTATGGCTTCCTACGTAGGTATTGTGCGCAGCGACCTACGTCTGAAACGCGCCTGGATAAGGCTGGATATTTTGTACGAAGAGACCGAAAGCCTGTTCAAACGCTCGGTCGCCTCGCGCGATATTTGCGAACTGCGCAATATGATAAATGCAGGATATCTCATTATGCGTCAGGCAATTGAACGCAAGGAAAGTCGCGGTTTGCACTATACGCTCGATTATCCGCCGAAAGAAAGGTGCCATTCTGCCACCCGAACAGTAAATCCTGACGAAAAAGGCAACGATTTGGAGTTTTAGTTCTCAAAAACAATACGTTACGCTAATATAAAATCGCAGTTCAAAATTCCAGCGACAGTTGCGCAGGCGGCAAAAGGACGAAAGACTTGCGATGTTCGGGCGTAACACCGTATTTGCGGATGGCGTCGCGATGTTCCTGCGTCGGGTAGCCTTTGTTTATATTCCATTTATATTCAGGATATTGCAGACTCAATTGCTGCATATATTCGTCCCGATGCGTTTTCGCGAGGACTGATGCTGCCGCTATGGAAAGATATTTTCCGTCTCCCTTAACGACGGTTGTATGCTGAATATCAGTATATTTCACAAATTTATTCCCGTCAATCAACAAATGTTCGGGGCGAATGGTCAGTTGTTCGATTGCCCGGTGCATCGCCGTGATGGAGGCTCGCAAAATGTTCAGTTTGTCAATTTCAGGCGCAGATACAACCCCTACCGCCCACGACAGCGCCTCATTTTCAATGACAATACGCAATTTATCCCGCTGTTTTTCAGACAATTGCTTACTGTCATTCAATTCTTCGCTCCGGAAGTCGGGCGGCAATATCACGGCGGCGGCAAAAACAGGTCCCGCAAGGCAGCCGCGCCCCGCTTCATCACAACCTGCTTCCGTACGCCCTTCCTGTAAATACGGCAGCAACATTATTCGACGATGACCGCCGTGCCGCTGGCAGAAACCATTAACATACTGCCGCTTTCGCCGATTGTTTCGTAGTCCAAATCAATACTTACGATCGCGTTTGCGCCGAGTTCCTGCGCCTGCTCGCTCATTTCCTGCAAGGCGATTTTTTTTGCTTTGCCCAGTACTTTTTCGTAAGATCCTGAGCGTCCGCCCAATACGTCCGTAATATTTGCGAAAAAATCCCGGATAAAATTGGCTCCGATAATGGTCTCGCCCGTAACCAATCCCAAATACTTCGTGATGCGGTGCCCTTCAAAAGTGGGCGTCGTTGATAAAATCATAATTATTAAATATTTAAAACATTTTCTTGACTCTTTCTATGCCTGCGACTAACGTATCCACCTCACTATGAGTATTGTACAACGCAAACGACGCTCGTACCGTTCCTTCTATGCCGAAGAATTTCACTAACGGCTCGGCGCAGTGATGCCCCGTCCGGACGGCAATGCCCAATTGGTCGAGCAACATGCCCATATCGTAGTGATGGATATTGCCGACCAGAAACGAAATAACGCCGCTTTTGTGCTTTGACGTGCCGAAAAACCGTATTCCGTCAATGGATTTCAGCCTTTCGGTTGCATACGTCAACAGTTCCTGCTCGTGCTTTTCAATCGCCTCGAAACCGATGGCGGAAAGGTAGTCAATTGCCGTGGCAAACGCCACACTGCCAATGAAATCGGGTGTTCCCGCTTCAAATTTGTAGGGCAGCACGTTAAATTTCGTCTGCTCGAACGAAACGGACGCAATCATCTCTCCTCCACCCTGATACGGCGGGATTTCATCCAGCCATTTTTCTTTTCCGTACAAAACGCCGATACCTGTCGGACCATAGATTTTATGGCTCGAAAAAGCGTAGAAATCAGCGTCCAACGCCTGAACATCCACCTTTTGATGGGCAACCGCCTGTGCTCCGTCAATCAATATCGGCACATCGTGGGCGTGCGCAATCCGTGCCATTTCGCGGACGGGATTTACCGTACCCAACACATTGGAAATATGCGTAACTGCCACCAAACGTGTACGTTCCGAAAACAGTTTTTCGTATGCTTCCATGTCGAGTTCGCCAACTTCCGTAATCGGTATTACCTTGACGGTAATGTTGTTACGCGCCGCTTCGATTTGCCACGGAACAATGTTGGAATGATGTTCCATGGCTGAAATAATCACTTCGTCCCCCACCTTCATGCAGCCATACGTGAAACTCGAAGCCACCAAATTGATAGCCTCCGTCGTGCCGCGCGTAAAAATGATTTCTTCGGGTTTGGCGGCGTTGATGAAACGTTGAATCGTGCGTCGCGCCTCCTCGTGCGCCTCCGTAGCCTGCTGACTTAAAAAATGCACGCCCCGGTGGATATTGGCGTTCACATTATAATATTCTTCCGCGATTTTCTCCACTACGCAACGCGGTTTCTGCGTCGTAGCCGCATTGTCCAGATACACAAGCGGTTTACCATATACCGTGCGCTGCAAAATCGGAAAGTCCTGTCTTATTTTCTCGTTCATATTATTTTGCTCTTAAAAATCACAAAGGTAATAATTTTTTTAGAAAAGCCGGTCTGATGGACAAAAAAATAATTTCGATAGTCTCAACTGTTAAATATCGGGAACTTGACTGCCTTGCTCTTGTGGAAGGGTTTTGAGAAGGTTTGAAAGTAGAAGAGGGAAGCGGTTTTTTAACTTTTGATACGGTTTTCTTGTAATTTTTTTACACATTTGCATTGTTTTTACAAAAATTCATTATCTTTGCCGCCAATTTATTTAAAATTATAATATCATGTCAAATTCTCAAGTAAAATTTTATTCGGGTGAGAGCATTCCATTGGAGCTTCACAAAACCCGTATCGTTCAAAAATTACACTTAGTGCCTATCGAAAGGCGTTTACAGGCGCTGTATGAAGGTGGATTCAACACCTTCCAGCTAAACACCAAGGACGTATTCCTCGACATGCTGACGGATAGCGGAACCAATGCCATGAGCGACAATCAATTGTCTGCCATGATGCAAGCCGACGACGCTTATGCCGGCTCGCAAAGTTTTTTCCGTCTGCAGAAGGCAGTGGAAGATGTGTTGGGGAAAAAATATTTTCTACCCGTCCACCAGGGACGCGCTGCAGAAAGTATCATCAGCATCACTTTCGTCAAAAAAGGAGATGTGATACCGATGAACTACCATTTCACCACCGCCATGGCACACATCACGCAAAATGGCGGACGGATTGAAGAGTTACTCTGCGACGATGCCTTGCAGATCAAGAGCGACAATCCTTTCAAGGGGAACATGGACATTGACAAGTTAGTGGCTTGCATCGAAAAGAACGGCAAGGAGAACATTCCGTTTATCCGGATGGAAGCATCCACGAACCTGATCGGAGGACAGCCTTTCTCCATTGCCAACCTGATGGATGTCAGGCGCGTAGCAGACAAGTACGGGATTATGCTGGTGCTGGACGCCAGTTTGATTGGAGAAAATGCCTATTTAGTCAAACAGCGCGAAAGAGAATGGCAGGAAAATTCGATGGCAGACATCCTCAAAACGATGACGAACCTTGCCGACCTGGTTTATTTCTCTTCCCGCAAATTGAGTTCGTCGCGCGGCGGCGGTCTGTGTACCAACAGAAAAGACCTTTATTTGAAGATGGAAGCATTGGTGCCCCTGTTTGAAGGCTTCCTGACGTATGGCGGTATGTCCGTACGCGAGATTGAAGCGATGGCGGTAGGTCTGTATGAGACACTGGATGAAACCGTTACCGGTCAAAGCCCCGAGTTTATCAAGTATGCAGTCGGCGAATTGGATAAGTTGGGCATCCCCGTAGTTATGCCGGCAGGCGTATTGGGCGTCCACATAGACGCCAAGCAGATATGCGCCCACGTGCCTCAGACAGAATACCAGGCAGGTGCACTGACCGCCGCGTTTTTCCTCATCTCGGGCATCCGGGGAATGGAGCGCGGTTCGGTTTCCAACCAGCGCGACGAAAACGGCAACGAGACATGGGCAGACATGGAACTGCTGCGATTGGCCGTACCCCGGCGCGTGTTCACCCTCTCACAGATTAAGTATGTCATAGACCGCATGTTATGGCTGTGTGACAACCGCGAGATGATCGGCGGTTTGAAGTTCATCTACGAGCCGCCCGTGCTGCGGTTCTTCATGGGAAAATTGGAGCCTGTATCGGACTGGCCTGAAAGATTGATGGCGAAGTTCCGCAAGGATTTTGGGGATAGTTTGTAAAAAGAGACTCTATTCATACATTCGAGGGGCTGTCTTGAAATTTAAGACAGCCTCATTTTTTTATCGCAAAACGGGGTTCGGAAACTTTCCGCCGGGAAATACGGATTTGGCAGCAAGACAATCCCCTTGCAGAATGCATGCGTCAAGTGTGCAATTGCTGCGTGCTGAAGTTCCATCCCTGACGGGAGTCAAACAGAAAATGACGGTAAAAAAATCACAGGAAAAACAGAAGCATGAATTAATTACATATTTTTCATATCGTAAAAAACCAGTATGGGATTGGGATCTTCGATTCCTCCAATGGCATCATCCATTTCCTTTATGACCGGACTGTCCTTATTTTTACTTTTACAGATTCCAAAATGATAACTGTCCAAAATACATAATACCTTATCTATTTTCTTATCGGAGAAATATACAACCGGAGCGGTAAATAGCAATCCGGTATCGTCAAAGTCGGAATTGATAAGTTCTGTTTTTAATGTATTTTCATTATACAGACACAATGGAATCCCATCCTCATAACTATACTTAAATAAAATTATATGATTGATTTTTATAAAATTGGAGACTCTCGAAGGAATATCTCCCGCTTGCATTCTTTTAAGAATTGATTTTACTTCTGCATCGTTGGTCTTTTCTTCTATTTGAGGATAGGAATTATTTCCAAAAACAATTTCATATTCAGTGTGCAAAATTTCGTTAGCGCCGTCATAAGTATAAATGAAGTTACTCAGGAAAGGAAGAACGAAAGTTTTTCCATCATAAACGGAAATGCTGCTATTAACTGTACCATACGTATATTTTAACCCTATCATATAATTATTGATGGGAAGAAATTCCCGGAGTACCTTGAAATTTTTATCAAAAATAAAAATATTGTTGAAAATTTTATTATCCCGGGAAGCGCCCGCATTTCCCATAAACATCAACCATTGGTTATTGGGCAATTTCGTGAAAGAATAACCCTTTTCGACATCAAATCTGTTGATGAAATTTCCCGTCAAGTCGGTTTGAAGGATTTTACCGCTGGTACCGTCTAAAATATAGAGCATACTGTCCCTGTTATCAATGAAAAAGTCACTGGAGGACAAATATTCTACTGAAGACTCTCCGTGTCTGTCTATTTTAAACAGATATTTTCCGGTCCGGTCAAATACAAAAATACATTTTTGTTTTGCATCCAGAATGTATATTTTGTCATTGTTAAACGCTATTTTTTTTATTTCCTGAATCAGAGACTCGTCATTGGTCTCCAAAGCGATGAAACTGTTAAACGTAAAAAAATCGAAGGATTTCTTTTTTTCAGCGTACAAATTCACTTTGATTTCTTTCGTCCCGCTGTCTGTTATATTTTTAGTATCTTTATGGGAACAGGATAGTAAAAACATAAAAACCATTATGATTGAAAAATTTCTCATACGATATTTGATTATGCAGATGCAAAAATAAGCATTGCTTTTGAATCTGCAAATAATTTTTGCAAGGAAAAGAAAAAAAATCCCTCCGACTCCCCATAATTCCCCAAAAAACACCTAACTTTGCACAATCAATAATATTACAGATCAAAAAATGAAAAAGTCAATAATCAACTGCATAGTGGCGTTCTTCGTCCTTGCAGCCTGCGGTGGCGCCGACTCTCCCCAACCGCCCGAACCGCCGGTTTACGACATGACCGGTTTCGCCGGGGGAGCCGACGTAAGTTGGCTGACGCAGATGGAAAAGGAAGGCTGCAAGTTCTACAACCGCAATGGCGCCGGGACGGAATGCATGACCCTGCTGCGCGACCTGGGCATGAATGCGATTCGCCTCCGCGTGTGGGTCAATCCCGCGGATGGATGGTGCAACAAGAGCGACGTGCTGGTCAAGGCGTGGCGTGCCCGCAACCTGAACATGCGACTGATGATAGATTTTCATTACAGCGATACATGGGCAGACCCCGGGAAGCAAACAAAACCTGCCGCCTGGGCAACGCTCGATTTCGAGGCTTTGAAAAATGTGGTTGCGACCCACACCAAAGACGTTTTGACCGCCTTGAAGGACAACGGGATTACGCCGGAATGGGTGCAAACCGGCAATGAAACCGGCGACGGAATGCTTTGGGAAGACGGGCGCGCCTCGAAGAACATGAAAAACTACGCCGAATTGAATAATGCCGCATACAATGCCGTGAAGGAAGTGTTTCCCGATGCAAAAGTGATTGTACATGTCCAAAACGGAAACGACAATTCGCTCTTCCGCTGGCTGTTCGACGGACTGAAAAACAACGGCGGCAAATGGGACGTAATCGGCATGTCGCTGTATCCGGGCGTGAATAACTGGCAATCCATGAACGGGCAATGCCTGTCCAACATGAACGACATGATCGGTCGCTACGGTTCGGAAGTCATGATTTGCGAAGTCGGTATGCCCTGGGACGCTGCCGAGACCTGCAAAGCCTTCCTGAGCGATTTGATGGCAAAGGCGAAAACCGTGCCGGATGGAAAGTGTCTGGGACTGTTTTACTGGGAACCGGAAGGCTATGTGAACTGGAGCGGCTATACGCTGTCGGCGTTCGACAATACCGGACGGCCTACCGTTGCGCTGGACGCGTTCAAGTGATTGGGTTTCCGCCAATTCGGGACAGCCTCGCAGGAGAAAAAATGCACGTTTTTTTTGCATAAATCAGAAACTTACACTATTTTTGCAGCAAAATTCTTGATACTTTAAGCAACATGGAAGATAAAAGCAAAGATTTCTTCATCAGTTACACAAAGAAAGATGAAGATGTAGCAAAATGGATGGTTGATGTTTTGAAAGAAAACGGTTTTTCCTGCTTCTGCCAATACAAAGACATTAAGCCGGGACAAAATTTTCTGTTGGAAATGGATGAAGCCATTGATAATTGTGACAATGTCATTTCCATACTTTCAGAAGCCTATTTGCAATCGTTTTATGCCAAGGAGGAATGGACGGCTTTTCTTGCAAAAAAACAGTATGCAAACATCATTCCTGTACGGATTGAAAACATCAAGCCAACAGGTCTGTGGGCGGCGCGCGTTTATATTGATATTGCCGGCAAAAAGAGAAAGGAAGCCAAGACGATTTTATTAAAGGAACTGGCGCACTTGAAAAAGGAAATTGGTAAGACAGGAAATAAAATGCCCGTTAACAACCTCCCCGACAGAAACCCGAAATTCACCGGACGCGACGGGTTGCTGGACAGCATACACAAGGCATTACAAACAAAAAATGAAGCATTGCTGGTGCAGGCGCAAACAATCACCGGAATGGGAGGAATCGGGAAATCGGAAACCGCCAAGGAATATGCCTACCGCTACCGGAATGAATACGGATACATCTGGTGGGTAAATGCCGAAACGGACGCAAGCAGGGAAGAAGCCTACCGTTCCTTTGCCCGGAGAAATGATTTGGGAACGCCCGACGATAATTCGGAGACCGTGATAAGCAACGTTAAGAATTGGATGAGAGAGAATACCAAATGGCTCTTTATTTTCGACAATGCCGAAGACGAAAAATCACTGACAAAATACTGTTCTTCATCAGGGGAGGAAGGACAGCACATCCTGGTAACATCCCGCAACCGGCGATTTCAAAATTATGCACCCATAAATATTGATATTTTCACGGAAGAGGAAGCCTGCAACTTCATCAAAAAATACACCCTAACGCCCCCCGACGAACATTTCAGGGAACTGGCAAAAAGGATGGGCTACCTGCCGTTAGCCCTGGATCAGGCAGGCGCTTACATGGCAATAAATGGATTGAACTACAGGGAATATCTTGAACTGTACAAAGAAAACAGTTTAGATTTGTTAAAGGAATATGATGATGACCCGGAAAAGAAAACGGTAGCAACCACCTGGAAGATTTCCATTGATAAAATCAAAGACGAAGCCTCCATCCAACTGCTCAACCTCTGCGCCTTCTTCGCCCCCGACAACATTGACAAAAAATGGTTCCAAAAAGCAAGCGATGTTTTGTCCGACAAACTGCGCGACGTGGCAATAAACGATTTGAAATACAACAAAGCCATCTCTAAACTGACCCAATACTCCTTAGTAACCCAAAAAGACAACGCCCTCTCTCTCCACCGCCTGCTGCAGGAAGTCATCCGCGACAGCCTCAAGGACGAACAAACCCTATGGCGAAACTATTGCGTAAACATATTGAAAAAAATCATTGAATACAAATTCGACACTGCCGAATCCAGAGCACGTTTCCTCCTCCTCGTCCCGCATATTACTTCTGTTATCAATGATATCAACGATAAAGATGCAACGGCAGAAGTAGCCAGTCTCTATTATTTTTTAGGTAAGGGTTTTTATGAACTGGCTGATTATCTGCGAGCCTTGAAATACCACGAAAAAGCATTAGATATTCGTAAAAAGGTCTTGGACAAAAAACATCTCAATACATCTAATTCCTATCACGAAATAGGTTTGGTTTATAATGCGCAAGGAGATTACGATCGCGCTTTGAAATACTACGGAAAAGCGTTAGCCATTTATAAAAAAGTCCTGGGCACAGGGCATTCCTATACAGCCACTACCTATAACAACATGGCGAGGGTTTATAATGCGCAAGGAGATTACGATCGCGCTTTGAAATACTACGGAAAAGCGTTAGCCATTGTTGAAAAAGTCCTGGGCACAGAGCATCCCTATACAGCCACTACCTATAACAACATGGCATTGGTTTATGATGCGCAGGGCGATTACGACCGCGCTTTGGAATATTACAAAAAAGCAGAATTTATTCGTGAAAACGTCCTGGGCACAGAGCATCCCGATACAGCCACTACCTATAACAACATGGCATCGGTTTATTATGCGCAAGGCGATTACGATCGCGCTTTGGAATATCACAAAAAAGCATTAGTCATTCGTGAAAAAGTCCTGGGCAAAGAGCATCCCGATACAGCCAACACCTATAACAACATGGCAGGGGATTATTATGATCAGGGCGATTACGACCGCGCTTTGGAATACTACAAAAGAGCCCTGCCTGTTTTCATTAAAGTTTTAGGCATTGAACATCCAAACACGAAAATAGTATTCAATAGTACGGCTTCCGCCTACGAAGCAAGCAAAAAAGATCAACCCTTCATCGAATGGCTAACTCAAATTCTCACCCAAAACTTGCCAATCCCAAAAAAATGACTAATTTTGCACCGATATTAATCCTCAAAACCTAAAAAGAAAAAAAGAAACGATGTTAAATGTCTCGCTAAAAATAACAGCAAAACCCGCCCGCAGCATTGCAGCGCACTTACATTGCTTGATGCTGCCATGCCGCAGTAGTGCGCGGTACTTTCATCAATATATGAAACCATTCCGCATCAGTGAAGGAGACTTTCATTATTTGATGAAACTATGCTGCAACAGTGCAGAATACCTCCATCAATATATGAAACCATGCCGCATCAATACGGCTTGCTTCCATCAAAAACAGGAACATAATTTTTAAATAAAAATATCTTATGAAAATCAGTAAAATCAAAGCATCAAACCTGCGCAACGACGAACATTTTCAGTTGCACGCAGAATTTAACGAACTGCTCATAGAAATGGGCAACATTCCGGGCGCCGACCCTCTGAAAATCCAGGTCCAGGTCGAGGAATACCGGGCAGCGTATGCGAAAGAAGACGAAGCCCTCAGGAAGATTACGAAAAGCGTCCTGACTACCGACATCAAGGCGGCTGACAAGGTGCGCGACCGGACATTCCGCGGCATCGTGGACGCAAACAAATCGGCATTGCAGCATTTCAACCCGACAACGGAGATGGCTGCAAAGCGTCTGCAAGTCGTGTTGGACACGTATGGCAACGTGGCGCGAAAGCCGATCAACGAAGAGACGGCAGCAATTCACAATCTGCTGCAGGAACTGAAAGGCGCCTATGCCACAGATGCCGCTACCGTGGGCATTACGGATTGGGTGGCAGAACTGGAGGCGAATAACAACGCCGTCGCCGACTTGGTCAGAGACCGCTATGACGAGCAGGCTGCCCGCACGGAACTCGTGCTCAAAGAAGTACGCGAACAGGTGGACGCGGCGTACCGAAACATCACGGAGCGAATTGACGCATATGTCCTCATCGAAGACAGCGCCCTGCACAAGGATTTTATTCGTCAGTGGAATATCGTCGTGGAGAAATACAGCCTCATCATGGCGCAGCGGCAAGGTAGAAAGGAGCAAAGCCCTCCTGCCCCCTCAGAAGATGGGGAGAACGGGTAAACGGATAAACGAGTGAACGGACTTCGGCTTTCATTGTCAATTATCAATTGTCAATTGTCAATTAAAGAAGCATGACGCGCCGCGCAACCCGTACATGGTTTTAGCAACTGAAAAATATCCATGATGAAAAACATCCATCTACTATTCCTGTCCGTAGTATTGGCGGCATGTTCCGCACCGGCAGGAAACGAAGTAACAACCGTGAAAAGGCTTGCTACCGATATGAAAAATGCATTCTACCCAAGCAACCGCGAGCCGCTACAGCCGCAACAGTTCATCAAATTGCCGACCGGAAGCATTCAGCCCGAAGGTTGGCTCAGGCAGCAACTCGTCCTGCAAAGGAACGGACTCAACGGATATCTGGGCGAAATCAGCGCCTGGCTGCAAAAACAGAATAATGCCTGGTTGCAGACGGGCGGAGAATGGGGATGGGAGGAAGTTCCCTACTGGCTGCGCGGCTACGGCACGCTCGCCGTTATTCTCGAAGATAACGAAATGTTGCAGGAAGCCGCTTTCTGGATTGAGCATATCCTGAACAGCCAGCGCGAAGACGGAAATTTCGGTCCCGTGCATCTGAACGACGGCAGGCAGGATTTCTGGCCTAACATGATTGTCCTGTGGATTATGCAGTCATATTACGAATACACGAACGACACGCGCGCGCTCGATTTTATGAGCAAGTATTGCCGGTATTTACTGACTGTACCCGACGGGGATTTCCTGTACAGTTACTGGGAAAACAGTCGCGGAGGCGATAATCTATGGAGCGTCGCGTGGCTCTATAACCGCACCGGAGACGCTAATCTGCTCGCTCTGGCGGACAAAATCCACCGCAGAACGGCTAACTGGACGCGCTCGACCCAACTCCCCAACTGGCACAACGTGAATATCGCACAGAGTTTTCGCGAGCCTGCGACGTATTTCATGTTCACGAAAGATTCCACTATGCTGAAGGCGAGTTATAACGTGCAGAGTTTCATCCGCCGCGCTTTCGGGCAGGTTCCGGGCGGCATGTTCGGAGCCGACGAGAATGCCCGTATCGGCTTCTTCGACCCGCGACAAGGCACGGAAACCTGTGCATTCGTAGAGCAGATGTCTTCCGATGAAATCATGCTCCTGATCACCGGCGACCCTTACTGGGCAGAGAACTGCGAGGATGTGGCGTTCAACAGTTATCCCGCCGCTCTGATGCCCGATTACAAGGCGTTGCGCTACATTACAAGTCCGAATCATGTGATTAGCGACTCGAAAAATCATCATCCGGGCATAGACAATCGCGGTCCTTTCCTGGCGATGAACCCGTTCAGCAGCCGCTGTTGCCAACACAATCATGGATTCGGTTGGCCCTACTATACCGAACATCTGATTTTGGCAACGCCCGACAACGGACTGGCTGCCGTCTTCTACAATGCCTGTCAAGCCACGGCGCGCGTCGGCAAGAGCGGAACAGAAGTCCGCCTGCACGAACAGACGCAATACCCGTTCGACGAATCGGTACGCTTCACCGTCCATACGCCGAAGAATGTAACTTTTCCACTCTATCTGCGCATTCCGTCGTGGTGCAGCAGCGCGACAATATCCATCAACGGGAAGAAATGGGGCGGCAAACTGCCCTCCGGTGAATATGCGCGCATCAATCGGGAATGGAAAGAAGGCGATGAAATCACGCTCTCGCTTCCGATGGAATTGAAGAAAAGGCAATGGCAGGTGAATAAAAACAGCGTCAGCATGGACTACGGACCGCTGACCCTGTCGCTCGAAATCAGGGAGCGCTATGATTTAATCAATAGCCGCGAAACCGCTATCGGCGATTCCAAATG
>JAITMT010000358.1 GCA_031277235.1 Tannerella sp. | reverse complement strand
TTTTCAACGAAATACAGGCATTAAAGCGACAGATTTTACCGAATGAAAAGGTAATTCTTTTCGGTTCGCAGGCGCGCGGCGACGCCCGTCCCGATTCCGACTGGGATTTGCTGGTGCTGCTAAATAAGGAAAAAAGAAGTTTTATTGAGGATTACGATCAATACGGCTATCCTTTTTCCGAGATTGGGGACAAGTACGGCACGTTTATAAGTGTGATAATCCATACTAAAAATGATTGGGAAACTCATCCGTCACTTTTGAAGTATAATATTGAACGCGAAGGAATTGAAATAATATGACACTGCAACAGGAAAATAGAAATGCCATTGTAACACTTCGACTTCAGAGAGCGAATGAAACCATATCGGAAGCAAAAGGAAATATGCAGTTAGGTTATTGGCGCATAGCCGTTAACAGATTATATTATGCGTGTTTCTATGCTGCAAGTGCGTTACTTGTTAAAAATGGTCTTACAGCACATACCCATAACGGAACGATGAATCAGTTCGGGCTGCATTTTGTCAAAAAAGGGCTTATAAATCAAGAACAGGGGAAACTTTTCAAACAACTTTTCAATCTTCGACAAAGCGGCGATTACGATGATTGGTTTGACATTGAAGAAAAGGATGTTAAACCGCTTCTCGAACCTGCCGAAAAGTTTATTGCAGAAATAGAGAATTTGATACATCAAAATTCGTAAGTTAATGAACAGGCAGATTTTCAAGGAAATACAGGCATTGTAAAATTCAGATTGCAAAAAGTAAAGGATACCTGAAAACCCTCCGTAAACGTCATTGCGAGGGGGATAGTCCGAAGAATCCATTCCAGATCAATATTTTGCTTTGTTTCACACAGTTCGCAAAGACGGAAAATGTAGATTTTTGCAGTGCCCTGATAATTATAGATTCTATTCTTTTTGTTGTTGCGTTTTTATTACACAACAAGACTACAACTTTTGCACAAAAAGAAAAAAACAAGTACCTTTGCACAGGATACACGTGAAAAAATCATGAAGAACAGGAATATAAAAGGCTTGGCTGTTTTATTGTGGACGCTTTTATCCGTTGCGGGATATGGCAGGGAACGTGTGTTTCGTGGAATTACCATATCCGACGGACTTTCGGATAATTTAGTGAATGTAATTCACAGAGATTCAACGGGTTTCGTATGGATAGGCACCGACAATGCGCTAAACCGCTTCGACGGCGCAAATATCAAAAAGTTTTATTTTGACGGTACAGATGCTCATAACAAGCGGGTTACGTCCATTGTGGAAGCAGGAAAAACGGATTTGTTTATTGGAAACGGCTCCGGCTTGTGGCGGCTGGACAGAATGACGGAGACGATGCAGCAAATTTTACCTGAAATAATTGACATGCAGGTTAATACTTTGCTTTTTGACAGGCATGAAACACTTTATGCCGGTACGGAAGAGGGACTTTTCCGAATGGATGCGGATAATCCTGAAGGCTCTGTACGGCAAATACTTGTAGATGAAAATGTTCTGTCGGCTTCCAACCGGATTAAGAGTATGGTGAAGGATGAAACAGGCAAAATCTGGCTGGCAACGTCAAAAGGATTGTTCTCCTATTCTCCTGACAGTCAGGGCATAGAAAATTTCAACAATGCGGAGAGCGTTCCCCGCGGAGAAGAGTATCGCACGGCGACGCTTATCGGCGATACTTTGTATCTGGGAACGGAAACGCAGGGGATTTTCATTTTTGACACGGAGAATCATGCATTTTCAAAATTGGGAGACCCGGGCGGCAGCGTTATTTCATCGCTTTCTTCGGACGGAATGGATAAATTGTACATTTCTACGGACGGAAACGGCATTTATTGCTTTTCCACCCGGGAAAACCGGATTTTATGGCAATACCGCCATGATCCACAGGATGTTACCTCTATCCGTTCCAATTCCGTATATTCCTTACTGGTTGATAATATGGGCATTATATGGACAGGCTATTATTCGGCAGGGTTGGATTACAGTCTGTATCAGAGTCCCATGTTCGGCGTTTACGCTTTTCCGCCTGCGTTCGATTCCGAAAATATGACCGTCAGGGCATTTTGCAACCGTGCCGGAGAAAAGTTGATAGGCACGCGCGACGGCTTGTATTTTGTGAACGCGACAACCGGCGAAACCGTGAGTTTCAAGGACGGCATACTGCGCTCCAACCTGATTTTATCGGTGGCTTATTACAGAAGTAATTATTATATAGGCACTTATGGCGGAGGCTTGTATGTGCTGAATCCCGAAACATTGATATTGAGCGACTTCAGTGCAGGCAATCAAATCAATCTTCCCAAGGGACACGTATTTTGCCTGTATTCCGACATGTACGATAATTTGTGGATGGGAACTTCGGAAGGCGTTTTTTGTTACAATGGAGAAACCGGAAATGTAAGAAATTATCATTCAGCCAATTCCAAACTCCCGGAAGGATTGGTGTATGAAATATTTTTTGATTCGACGGACAAGGGCTGGTTTTGTACGCAAACGGGTGTTTGCATATTTGACAGGCAGACAGGAGTTTTCAAAACGAATGTGTTTCCTGCAAATTTTCCTGCCGCCGAAGATTTCAGGATGATTTTTGAGGACAGCGCAAGAAATCTCTATCTCCTCCCCGACAAGGGAAATATAGTGAAAACAGACATTAAAATAAGTGACTATCAGGTTCTTACGGGAGATATCTTTAATGATTATCTCTACTGTTCGATGATTGAGGACGACAGCGGCGATTTCTGGATGGGCAGCAATAAGGGGCTGGTGCGTATTTCAGGCTCCGATACAACAATTTACGGGATAAGCGACGGTTTGCCCGACCAACTGTTTCTGACAAAGGCAGTGATGAAAGACCCTGACGGCGTTTTGTGGTTTGGCAACAACAAGGGACTGGTCATTGTTGATACGGAGAAAATAGATTCCCTGTCGAACAGTCATAATAAACTGGTTTTTACGGATATATTGCTGAAAGACCATCCTTTTGACGGAAAGCAGATGTCCGGGTTTTTGAAGACCGGCGTACTGAAACTGAAGAAAAACGAGAACACGATCACGTTCCGTTTTTCAAACCTGATGTACAGCGACCCGAAAACTTCCGTTTATGAATACAGAATGGAAGGTATTGATAATAAGTGGATAACAATAACCGGAAGCAACGAAGTAACACTGTATGACCTGCAGCCGCGCCAATATGTTTTCCGGGTGAGAAGTTTGAAAAATGAGGCGACCGAGGCTTCCGTAAATATCAGAGTCGGAAGGTCTTATACGTGGCTGATTTGGGCGGGCGCTCTGCTGGCGCTTTCCACCGTTCTGTTTTGGGCGTTGAAAAAATTGAAGGACTTGTACAGGAAGATAAAATCACCTGAAAACAAGGATATTGTCTCGGAAAAAAATAAATATAAAAGCAATAGCCTGTCGGACGACGAGTGTAAAAAACTGCTTGCCCAACTGAACGCCTATATGAAGTCTGCAAAACCGTATCTGGATTCCGAACTGAAAATATCGGACATTTCCGGCGCCATGAAAGTGTCGTCTCCCTCGCTGTCGTTCCTGTTCAACCAGTATCTGGATACTACTTTCTACGACTACATCAACGAGTTCCGTATCAACGAATTTAAGGCGCTCGTCGCAGAAAAGAAACATAATAACCTCACACTGGACGCTTTATCCCAACGTGCAGGCTTTTCTTCCCGCGCTTCGTTTTTCCGTTCCTTCAAGAAAATTACGGGCATCACACCGAATGAATATGTGATTTCTGAAAAAAAGAAATATTCTTAAGCGTATTCAAGAATCAGTCCCGGATCAATGTTCAACTTTTTATACAGTTTTTTTGCGGAAGCCATAGAAAGGCTCATCCAACGATTTATAGGAGATAAAGCATCTGCATGTTTTATCGTGAAATCATCTAAAATTTTCTTGTTGACAAGCAACACACTTCTATCCCTTTCTGCAAAGTAGCACAGAATATTTTCATTTTGTAAATTATTTTTTTCAAAAAAAAAATGCCTTGAGGAAAAATTTTCACTTTTCCGGTCTCGAATAATTATTTGAGACTGTTTGTAATTACCTGTTAATAAGATTATTTGCATTTTATTTGTCTTATAGAATTTTTTGAAACAAAATAGAGGCGCTTTTCTCTTGACGGGAATATTTAAGGCTGTACTTTTGCAGCGAAAAAATTCTTAATTCTAATTAAATATGACGAGAGAGAAAATGACAAAAAACAAGTTGGTAAAAAGAATCATCTTTTTATGGATTGCAGTTTTGGGGGCAGTAAACATGACCGCCCAAAGTCAAACAATCAGAGGTAGAGTGTCGGATGAACTGTCGAAAGAACCGCTTATCGGAGTTTCTGTTTTTGAGATCGGAACGCAAAACGGTACAACAACCGATGCAGACGGGAATTTCAGGCTGTCGGTCAATCCCAACAGTTTGTTGCGAATCTCCTATTTGGGGTATGTAACACAGGAAGTTTCTACCGCAGGAAAATCACAGATTGACGTGTTGATGCAACAGGACGAAACTTCGCTCGACGAAGTCGTCGTGGTCGGTTACGGTACGCAGCGCAAGGCGTCATTGACAAGCGCCATTTCCCAAATCAGCGGAGATGAAGCCTTCAAAGACCGCGGACTTGGCAATGTAACCGTTGCCTTGCAGGGAGAAATGCCGGGATTGGTTGTAACGCGAACAACAACCCGCCCCGGAAATGAAAATGCGGCAATGAAAATTCGCGGCGATATTTCCGTCAACGGAAACTCCAGTCCGCTGGTGCTGATTGACGGGATTTCCGGGTCGCTCGATGAACTGAACCAGATGGATGCGAACGATATTGAAAACATTTCGATATTGAAAGACGCTTCTGCCGCCATTTACGGTGCGCGTTCCGCCTCCGGCGTTTTATTGGTAACAACGAAAAGAGGTAAAAAAGGCGCTGCAAAAATCACCTACAACGGTCTGTTCAGCAGAACCATTGACGGAATCGCTCAACCGTTTACGAATAACGCGCAGTGGCTGGAAATGTGGTATGAAGCGCAGTACCAGGACGCCCGCGCAAACAATCCCTCGTTAACCGGACACGGAGATATTTTGAATGTTTTCAACTGGTGGATATTTGAAAACAACAGCGTGTTGCCCGGTATTGACCAGAGCGGTAATCTCGTCGGACGTCTCGACTTGTGGAAAGCCTTGCACAACGGGGAAGAAATGGTGCTTCAAAACAGCGCTACGCGGGTGCACAAGTACGAACCGAATCATTACCTGATGGACGAACTTTACGGGCAGGGAAAATGGCAGAAGCATTCGGTCAGCGTTTCCGGCGCCGACGACAAGTTCGGCTACATGGCTTCGCTCGGTTACGCCAACAATCAATCGCAACTGAAAATAGCCGACGACGGTGAAAAAAAATACAGCGCCCGTCTGAATATGGACTACCAGGCGACCAAAGTCTTGAAACTGGAAACCGGCATGTCATACGAGAAGCGCGATATTGTCAATCCTTTCCGGGATGTGGGCGCAGGGTGGTATGATCCCTGGTTTTGGCCCCTGTATAACGGGCAGGGACAATTTTACGATTCGTTCAGCGGTACCCGGAATCCGGTTGCCGGGGTTGTTGGCGGCGGACAGGTTAAAACGGGATTTACCACTTCCCGGTTAAATTTGAAAGCCACTTTCGACCTTTCGCAGTATCTCAAGGGACTTTCCATTTCCGCAACGGGCGGATACAAGTCCGTAAGCAGAAGCTGGCAGGAATCCAAAAATACGATAAGATACTACGACTGGGCAGGCAATCTGCAGGGAACCAATCAGGCAACTGCCGAATTGAGAGAAGAAGTGAGGGAATGGCAAAATATAACCCTGGGCGGTTTTATCAATTATGAAAATCTGTTCAATAGCGTACACCGTGTTTCCGCGATGGCGGGAATGACGTCCGAAGAAGAAAATTATAAAAGATTGTTAGCCGGACGCTTGTCGGGACCCTTATACGAAGGGTCGGGACTGGTTGACTTGGACGTCATGGTCAGCGGAACAAACAACGCAGCCGAAGGCGGTCAAAGTTCGTGGGCGTTTCTGTCATATCTCACCCGCCTGAATTATGCGTATGACGACAGATATCTGATTGAATTTCTGGGACGCCGCGACGGTTCGTCCAGACTTTTCCCCGACCAGCGCTGGAAAAACTTCTTTTCCGTATCCGGCGGCTGGGTCATTTCCCGCGAAAATTTCCTGAAAGACAGTTCATGGCTTAATTTCCTGAAATTACGGTACAATTACGGCAAGACCGGAAGCGTGGAAGGTATCGGCAATTATGAGCGGTTTGCGACCATGGCGACCGGCAGCGCTTTCTTCGGAGCAACTCTGGCAACACAACCCGCCATTTCGCTCGGCGGTATGACCTCGTCCACCCGCACCTGGGAATCCATCGTCAAGCACGATGCGGGTATAGACTTCACTTTCATGGAAAACAGACTTTCCGGCGCATTTGATTATTTCAGCAACACCAATGACGGAATGTTCATTCCCGTAACTTATCCGGCTATACTGGGAGCGGCTGCTCCGAGAACCAACAACGGAAAGTTCCGTACCAAAGGTTGGGAATTTTCACTCGACTGGAAAGACCAAATCGAACAGGTAACCTACCACGTCGGCGGTTATCTGGCAGACGCCTCGTCGGAAGTGCTTGAATTGGAGAATAATGAGAATATTCCCAATCCGGGAAGAAACTCCAATCGCTTAATCGGAAAGCCGAGAGAGGCTTTTTACGTTTACGAAACGGACGGTATTTTCCAGACACAGGCAGAAGCCGACGCCTATTACGATCAATATTACTGGAATGCCGACCGTTCGGGTCCCAAATCGGGAAATATTCTTCCGGCTCCCGGCGTTACAGGTCTTAACCGTCTCCGTCCGGGTGCGAGGAAACTGGTTGATACCAACGGAGATGGAGCCATTACGGTTGACGACCTGGTCTATGCCGGTGATGCGTCGCCGCGTTTGACGTTCGGTTTCAAGGCAGGTCTGGAATGGAAAGGCTTCGATATCAATGCCTTTTTCCAGGGCGTAGGCAAACAGGTCATTTTGCGTACCGGAAATGTATTCGCTCCCTGGGTTACCAATTACACGATGCAGCACACAACGGCAATGGGCAAAATGTGGTCGGATATCGCCATTCCCAATCCGTTGAATGAAAGCGAAAATCTGGTCAATGTCAACACGGCCACCGATTATACGATTTCTTCCCGCGATAACAATTTCAACCGCTTCAATTACGAAAACAAGGATGTAAGCGTTCAGGATTTGACCTATGTCCGGTTGAAATCCCTGGTTGTGGGCTATACCATCCCGCAAACGCTCACGAAAAAAGCGTCCATTGATAAAGTGCGGATTTATTTCTCGGGCGACGACCTTTGGGAATGGACGAAAGTCAAGGACGGATACGATCCCGAATACGGCGAAGGCTCGAACAACACGTTCCCGTTCAGCCGCCTGATATCGGTAGGTCTGGATATTACCTTTTAACTATTAAAATATTACGAATCATGAAAATATATTATCAATTATTTATCATCGCATTGTCGGCAACCGTATTTGCCTCATGCAGCGATTTTTTGGAAAGAGAACCTCTGTCACAAGGCACGGAAGCCATTTTCTTTAAGAATCCGGAACAGTTCAAACAGGCGGCAAACGCTTTGTATAATCTGGAAGGCTGGAAAAATTACGACAACAGCAATATCGGCGCCGACCGGTTAGACCGCGGTCTGGACATATCCGGATTCGACCGCAACGGCGGCGGTTCGGCAGGCGAGGGAGACTGGCGCTGGGATCGCCCTTACGGTTACATACGAAATTGCAACATCCTGCTGGAAAAAGCAGCGGAATATACAGGGAATCAGGAAGATATAAAAGCGTCGGTCGGTGCAGCCTATTTTTTCAGGGCATGGCAACATTTTTATCTGTTGCAACGCTTCGGAGGCGTACCGGTCTCCGATCATGTCATGGACGTAAACGACGCCGTCATCTACGGACCGCGCAACAGCCGATACGAAGTGGCAAACCTGATTATCAACGATCTGCGGGTAGCCATACCGATGCTTCCCGGGGAAAGGGATATTGCCGCCGTTGACAAGGGAAAAGTCAGCCGGGAGGCAGCCAAAGCGTTTCTGGCACGGGTATTGCTTTTTGAGGCTACCTGGGAAAAATATACGCCCGGCATCGGTTTTGATCTCGACGGAGATGGCGTTTCCACAGGAGCCGGGACGGCAAAACCTTCCGATTATCCTTCAATTGCGGATATGTTGACGGAAGCAAAAAAGTGGGCGGGCGAAGTGATTACCGAAGCCGAAACAGGTACTTTCGCACTCTGGAACGAAGCCGACTCGCTGAGTTATTATTACCTGTTCAACCTCGACGACAAGGGCGGAAACCGTTGCAATCCCTACGGAAAGGGAAAAGCCACCAACAAGGAATATATTTTTTCCGTCAAATACGACTCGGACATACGGCGCCCGGCTTTCAATCTCGGACATACGGTCATTACCAATCAATTGACGGGAGTCAGTTCCATTTTTGCCGATATGTTCCTGTGCAGAAACGGCTTGCCGATCTATATCAGCACCGATGGCGTTACCCGCGAGAAAAATCCCGATTTTCCGGGCTTCGAGGGTTTTTACGACGAATTTCGCAACCGCGACTACCGGTTTATCGGCTCCATACGGATGCCCGACCGTGCCTGCTGGAGTAACCGTCCCGAATACGGCGATGCTCCCGACGGTATAAATCCCTATCCTCAACCGGTATATCCGACCCGCGACCCCTATCTGGGAGAACCCATGAATCCAAGCGATCCTGCCTACGCAAGCCACAATGCCATAACAACGCCCATTATCGGACCGAACAGTACGCATAACGGCTACGGCTGCCGCAAATTCAATCCCGAAGGTACCCGTGCAGACCAGCAGGAATCGCCCGATTATCCGTTGATTCGTTTGGCAGAAGTCCATTTGATTTATGCGGAAGCAACCGTGGAATTGGGCAACGGTCAGATTTCCGACCAGGACTTGAATTTTTCGATCAACAAGAACCGTGCCCGCGCCCGCGTCGCCCCGCTGACGAATACCTTAATCGCCGACAAATACGACGCCGGCTGGTGGGATCATGAACAGAATAAAACCGTTATCAAAAAGATGAATATGCTGGATGAAATCCGTCGCGAAAGGGCTTGCGAACTGTTTGGCGAAGGTTTCCGCGAATCCGACCTGAAACGCTGGGGAGTTGCCCATATCAACCTGCGCGGTCAAAAACTCGGGCAGCGCATCTATAACACAGCCTATATGACGGGATTGGGCAATAGCAGCAACTATTACGGTGAAAAATCATACGACCCTGAAACACGTCCGTTACTTTACGGTATTTACGAAGGCAGCGGACCGGATGATCTGGATTATGGACGTTCCATTGCTACTTTACCCGATAATTTGCTCTATTCGCAACGCGACTATCTGGCTCCGATACCTTTGGGACAAATACGGTTGAACGAGGTGCTGGTGCAAAATCCGGGCTGGTAAATTTTTCAGGTTTCTATTGAAAAAAGATTGTTATCTTTGCGGGGGTGTTCGGACGGAATGTTCACCCCCTTTTACTTAAAATTTGATACCATGAAAATATTTTTAACGGTTATTTGGCTTATTATGAGATGTTTGGTTTATTCGGAGAGTAGGCTGCGAATCAATTCTGCATTGATACTGTCAATGCTCTTGTTTTGTTTGTCCGATGTACCGGCGCAATCCGTTTATCCCGGACAGCATGAAGATAAAATAAGCGTTAAAAACACGCTTCCCCTGAAAGCGAAGAGTTTCGATTTGGGAGATGTCAGATTGCTGGATAGCCGGTTTAAAGAGAACATGGAGCGCGAGTCGCAATGGATATTATCAATTGGCGTTGACCGGCTGCTGCACAGTTTTCGTACCGCAGCCGGAGTATACAGCGGTAATGAAGGAGGTTACTTCACTGTGAAGAAGTTAGGCGGCTGGGAGTCTCTTGACTGTGAATTGCGCGGTCATACGACCGGTCATATCCTTTCGGGGCTGGCTTTGCTGTACGCCTCCACAGGAAATGAAATCTATCGAGATAAAGCAGATAGCCTCGTACAGGGATTAGCCGCCGTACAACAGGCTCTCGCTCAGAATGGATTTATCAGCGCCTATCCCCAAAAGTTCATTGACCGTAACATCGCCGGACAGCGCGTATGGGCGCCATGGTACACTTTACACAAGTTGTATGCAGGTCTTATTGACCAGTACTTATACTGCGGAAATAGTCAGGCGCTCGAAATCGTTGTCAATGCCGCCGACTGGGCATACAACAAACTGTCTCCGCTGCCGGAAGAAACCCGGGAAACGATGCTCCGCAATGAATTTGGCGGCGTAAACGATGCTTTTTACAATCTGTATGCGATTACAGGCAACGACAAACACCGGTGGCTCGCCCGCTTTTTTTATCACAACGACGTGATAGATCCGTTAAAAAACCAAATAGATAATTTTGAGGCAAAACATGCGAATACATTTATTCCCAAAATCATCGGCGAAGCCCGCAATTATGAAATCACCGGAAATGAAGACAGTCGTATGATTGCCGGCTTTTTTTGGAAGACAGTCGTTGACCATCATACTTTTGTTACGGGAAGCAACAGTGACAAAGAAAAATTTTTTGCTCCCGACAGAATTTCTGAACATCTGACAGGATATACCGGCGAATCGTGCAACGTGTACAATATGCTGAAACTCACCCGTCATCTGTTTTGCTGGGATGCCGACGTCCGTTATGCGGATTATTACGAACGGGCATTGTATAATCACATACTGGGGCAGCAAGACCCTGCCACCGGTATGATCTCCTATTTCCTGCCGATGCTACCCGGTGCACACAAGGTGTACAGCACGCCCGAACAGTCGTTCTGGTGTTGCGTGGGCACAGGATTTGAAAATCAGGCTAAATACGGCGAAGCCATTTATTACCACAATGATAAGGGTATTTTTGTCAACCTTTTCATCCCTTCAGAACTTTCGTGGAAAGAGAAAGGGGTTAAATTAAGCCTTCAGACAAATTTTCCAACCGGAGAAACCTCCACGCTGACAATCATTGAAGCATCAACATCGGAAATGCCTCTGTACATCCGCTATCCGTATTGGAGTGAGGACATCATTGTGAAAATTAACGGACGTAATATTCCCATAAAACAAAACCCCGGTTCCTACATTACTCTTAGCCGGAAATGGAAAATCGGCGATAAAATAGAAATTACTTGCCCCATGCGGCTCTGGATAGCTTCTGCAAACGATAATCCCGATATTGGGGCGATTATGTATGGTCCCCTCGTTCTGGCGGCGGAGATGGGTACGGAAGGGTTTATTCCTTATGCCCCTTATTCGAATCCGGCGTTATTCAACGATTATTATACGTATAATTATAACGTGCCCGATCATATCATCAATTCTTTATCCATTGACAGGAAAGATATTGGCAAATCCATCGTTCCGGCAGTGGGACATTCCTTGACATTCAAATCAATCAAAGAGGACATTATCTTTCGACCGCTTTATGATATACATCGCCAACGCTATAATATCTATTGGAATTTAATTAATACTTTAGAATATGAATAAAACCGTTATCGTATCAATCCAAATCCTGTTCATGCCCCTCTGTTTTGGTCTGTCGGCTAAAGTTCAGATGTTTCCGAAAGCGATACTGCCGGGCGATTATCCCGAATCTGTTATTCAATAAAACTATATTACTCATGAAAAAAACAATCATTCTCATCCTTTCATTTTTGTTTGCATTCCAGAGCCGGATACATGCAAACGAGCCGGATTCGGCTTATCTTTTTGCCTACACCAACGGGAGAGACAATGACCGCATCGGGCTGCTCTTCGCCTGGAGCCTCGACCAAAACAAATGGCATTCGATCGGCAATGAACATTCGTTTCTGAAATCCGACTACGGCAGTTGGGGCGGGGCTAAACGGCTGATAAACCCCGTATTGTTCCGCTCGGAGGAGGGACGGTGGCATATCGTATGGACGCTGAACGACAGCGTGCCGTCGTTTGCATATACTTCGTCAATGGATTTAATAAACTGGAAACCGCAATCGTATCCGATTTTTGAGCAAGACAATAATTTTGACATGATTGAATTGGGATATAATTCTGTAAACAACAGTTTTTTTATTTCATGGGCGAGCGGCAAAAAAAGAAATGAAAAACTCTATGGCATGACTACCAAAGATTTCAAGACCTTTTCGCCTGTGCAGGAAGTACCGGAAATTGCGCGTGTCAATCAGCGGGAACCTGCCATCATTGCCGGTAAGGAAGAAGTTGGTACGGTGCATCGGGTATCGTGGACGCTTATTCAGGATTTGATCAACAGGGCGCAGTTGGCGGCTTACCAAAGTCAGATACATGCGGAGACGATGCGCGACGATCCGACCCGTTTCGCCAACCTGCGACCGGTGGAAGCGACGGTCACCGTAACAACCGAAAGCAAACCGATAAGCGACAAACTGATTGGCGTCTTTTTTGAAGACCTGAACTATGCCGCCGACGGCGGTCTTTACGCGGAACTCATTCAAAACCGCGGATTTGAATATTCGCCGGAAGACAGCCGGCAGTGGAACTCGAAATCGTTCTGGGAGTTGAAAGGTGAAAACGCCTCGTTTGAAATCGCAACCGAAAATCCTGTACACGAAAATAATCCGCACTATGCTGTGCTGAAAATCGAAAAGCCAGGCGCACGCCTGCAAAACGGCGGCTTCGACGGTATTGTGCTGAAGGCGAATGAGAAATACGATTTATCATTCTTTGTCCGCGTTTTGGGAGGTAACCCCGGCAGGCTGAAAATACGCCTGACGGACGAAGATGGAACGGTCTGCGGCGAGACGGTTACGTCCGCGCCGCCAAAGGACTGGAAAAAACTGCCGATGGTCATCACCGCAACAAAAGCCGCGACGAAAGCGCGGTTAGAGATCATCCCGCAAGGCGCCGGAACGGTTGCCTTGGACATGGTTTCGCTCTTCCCGCAGAACACTTTCATGAGACGCGAAAACGGGCTTCGCGCCGATCTGGCCCAAACGATTGCCGATATGAAACCCCGTTTTGTGCGTTTCCCGGGAGGCTGTTTAGCGCATGGCGACGGACTTGAGAATATGTATCACTGGAAAAATACGGTCGGACCTTTGGAAGCGCGCATACCGCAACGCAACATCTGGGGGTATCACCAGAGCGTCGGGCTGGGCTATTTTGAATATTTCCGGTTTTGCGCGGACATCGGCGCCGAGCCAATACCCATTGTCCCTGCCGGCGTACCCTGTCAGAACTCCGCCCCGCACCCGCATAACCATGTCGCCGGACAACAGGGCGGCATCCCGATGTGCGACATGGATGATTATGTGCAGGATGTCTTAGACTTGATCGAATGGGCGAACGGCGACCCGAAGAAAAGCGCGTGGGCTAAGAAACGCGCCGACGCCGGTCATCCGTTACCCTTTAACCTGAAATACATCGGCGTGGGCAACGAAGACCTGATCTCGGACGTGTTTGAAGAGCGCTTTGCCATGATTTACCATGCCGTCCACGAGAAACATCCGGAAATAACGGTGATTGGCACCGTCGGTCCCTTTTCGCAAGGCTCGGACTACGATCGGGGCTGGGAGTTTGCCGGCGAACTGGGTATCCCCATCGTGGACGAACATTATTATCAAGCGCCGGGGTGGTTTATCCATAATCAGGAATTTTACGACCGGTACGACCGCAGCAAGTCGAAAGTCTATCTGGGAGAATATGCGGCGCATGTTGCCGGTCGTGCGAATAATATCGAAACGGCATTGCTCGAAGCCTTGCACCTGACAAATGTGGAACGGAACGCGGATATTGTCGTCATGACGTCCTACGCGCCGCTTTTGGCGAAGGAAGGTTTTACGCAGTGGAATCCTGACCTTATCTACTTCGACAACATGGAAGTGAAGCCGACGACAGGCTATTTCACTCAAAAGTTGTTTGGCAACAACACGGGAGATGAATACCTGTACAGTACCATCAGCCTTTCAAACAATAACAGCGAGGTGGCAAAACGTATCGGCAAGTCGGTCGTCCACGACACAAAAACCGGCGACGTCATCATCAAATTATTGAATTTACTGCCGGTTGAGGTGAAAACCCGCTTGAATACCGAAGCGCTGCACCTCACGGCAACCGAAGTGATGAAAACCGTCCTGTCGGGGCAGCCCGACGATCGAACTGCCCGCCCCGTCGAAACAAGGGCAAGCGTGCAGGAACTGAGCGAAATGACACTTCCGGCGTATTCGTTCACGATACTTAGATATAAATAATAAATTGAATTGTCACAATGAATAGAAACATTTTATTTTGCAGTATTTTAACAGTGATGTTGTGCTTGCCCGAAGCCTATCTGCAAGCGCAAAACACCCGGACGGAAGATGACAAGGTTGCCGACAAGCCCCTTTTCCGGGATCCGGTATTCGATGGGGCAGCCGATCCGGTACTCGTCCGGGAGCAAAAGGAAAAATTGTGGTACATGTTCTACACCAACCGCCGGGCAAATGATGAAAGTCTGCAAGGAGTTACCTGGGTTCACGGCACCGGTATCGGAATTGCAACATCAGCCGACGGGGCGTCGTGGGAATACAAAGGAACAGCCAATATTGACTATAAGCCCGATGCGGAGCCAACATACTGGGCGCCGGAAGTCATTGAACACGAGGGCATTTATCACATGTACCTGACCTATGTTCCGGGGATATTCGCCGATTGGGGGCATCCGCGCTCCATCATCCATCTCACAAGCCCGGATTTGCTGAACTGGCAGTATCAGTCAACCCTGAAACTGTGCAGCAACAGGGTAATAGACGCTGCCGTGATGCAGTTGCCCGACGGTCGCTGGCGAATGTGGTACAATGACGAAACCACCGGAAAAAGTATTGCGTATGCCGAAAGTACCGATTTATATACATGGACGGATTATGGTGTTATTGAGGGAATTAGTCGTTGCGAAGGACCCAAAGTATTTCGCTGGAAAGGAAAGTTTTGGATGATTACCGACGAATGGCAGGGCTTGGCTCTGTTTTCGTCGGACGATGCCTTGAATTGGGTGCGGCAGCCCGGCAATCTGTTGCATCAACCCGGCAAAGGATTGGATGACATGGCAATGGGACAGCATTGCGACGTTGTGGTGCAGGGCGACCGCGCATGGGTATTTTACTTTACCCATCCAGGAAGAACTCCATCGAGCAAGGGCGACAGCTATTCAACACGCCGTTCGTCTCTGCAGGTTACGGAATTATTTTTAGATGCTAACCGAAACGTATTTTGTCGGAGAGATATGCCAACGTATATTAATTTGAAGAGAGGGAAATAAATTTCAGATAGATTATGAAAACATTACAAATAATATTGATTTTTTCAGTTTGCATACTGGGCTACAGTTGTCAAACGAAAAGCGGGTATCGCTGGAAATCTTCGCCCGAAGGAAAGGTATTAAATCATCACGGTTACACAATTGGAGTCTTGCTTCGACCGGAAGAGATAAAAGGTATTTCTTTCACCGATAAAATTGAAGCGATGGACAGTACGCTTTTAAAAATTACGCGAACCTATACCGCATCTGAAACATTTGATTCCGTTCGTTTAATGTTAGCGTTTGAAGTAAACTCACCTTCTCATTATGCCATGATTCCATCCGTCAACTATAACGGAAACGAATGGGGGCGGGGAAAAGAGCCGAAAGGATTCAAACATGAAGACCAATGGTGGACGGTCTCATTCAGGGCTACTCCTATCCCCGGCGCTACCTATTCGGAAGGAGAGAAATATGCGGTGGCTTTGTGGGGAGAAAATCCCATTCGCCCTGAAGACGCATTTTCATGCTCCATACAGCCGGAGGAGCATAAAACGACTCACTGCCTGATTTATCCCGAAGAGGAAATGCCGCTTACTTACTCGGCGCGCGACCGCTATATGGATGGCTACCGTAAAAAGATGAGTTTGAAAAAGGGCGAATCAAAAACGGTAGTCGCCTATTTGCATGTGACGGAGGCAAAACCGCAACACCGCGCAATGCAGAAGTTTCTCAAGATAGCATGGCAAATGGCTGAAAATGATACCCCTGCGGTCTATTCGCCAGAAAAGATTTGGCAATTGGCCATCCGTTATGCAAAAGAGAGTTTGTGGGTGGAAGAAGGAACTTTCAAAGGATTCAGCATCGGTCTGACTCGGGATAGAAACGCGGGCTGGATACAGCGTCGAAGTTGGAAATACGAAATCGGATGGTGCGGTCAGAACGCTTCTTTTGCAAATTCCTTTTTGACGGATTACCTGAAAACGGGCGATAAAAGTTCGCTCGAAATGGGACTTGCCTGTCTGGATACGTGGGCAAATCATGCTGTACTTCCTAACGGCTTATTTATAACCAATTATGACATCATATTGGAGAATAGCGAAGACAGAACGCTCGACGCCTGCAATCTGGGAACGGCAGCGCTTAATTATTTTGAAGCCGCCGATCTTGTCAAACAGTGTAATATAGAGCGTCCTGCATACGAAGAAGTCGCCTTGGATATCTGCCGGTTTGTAAAAGAAGATCAGCAGGAAAACGGTGTGTACGGTCGCGGCTGGAAAAAAGACGGCGAATGCGTTTATCGCGAAGGCACCGTCGGCTGTTTTTTAGTGCCGCCCATGATTGAGGCTTATCATCGCACCAACGATAAAAGTTATTTGGAATCGGCCATACGCGCCTACAACCATTACCTTGAACAGTTGAACGAAGACGGCTTTACGACAGCCGGCGCTTTGGATACATGGTGTATTGATAAGGAATCGGCCATTTCCCTGCTTCGCTCGGCGCTCAGACTCTATCGCACCATACAGGACGCGCGTTATCTGAACGATGCCGTACATGTATCCTATTATCTCTCAACGTGGCTGTGGCATTATAACGGCGTTTACCCTCCCGATGACGATTTCACCCGTTACGGTTATAAAACCTTCGGAGGCACTTCGGTCTCTACTCAACATCGTCACATTGACCCTTACGCTCTTTTTTGGATAACGGAATGGTTTGAACTGTCGCAATTGACCAATGATCCGCAATGGAAAGAAAAGGCGTTGGCCATTTGGCGCAACGGTTGTCAATTAGTATCTGACGGGACACTGGAAATCAACGGACTGCATCGTCCTGCCGGTTCGCAAAACGAGGCTTTCTACGAATCGAATTGGGCTTACATCTCCCAACGTGGAGAAAAAGAACGGATCAATCAATGGCTGGTAGCATGGCCCGGCGCCTTCCGTCTGGAAACATTGCGACACTTACAGGATTGGAGCGTACTGGATTAATAATAAATAAATTTTAATAAACATGAAACAAACAAATTTTTTCACACAGATGATCCGGATAGCGCTGATGACGCTTTCCATGAATTTTACAGCCTATTCGCAGGATAAATTAGTCGCCTATCCTACTCCCGACGGCACTGAATTGAACGGCGACTTTACCGTCAAGGTGCGGCAAGCGGGACAGGAGTGGAAAACCATTCCGTCTTATTTGATAAAGGTTGATGAAGTGCGGGATACCAAACACCATGTCGAAAATGCTTCGATGGCTTATTTCGATTTTTCGGGTGAAGTCGAAGTATCGGTAACGTATAATAAGGGAGCGATTGAAACCGCCCGCGTCCGTCCGCTTTCTTACGAAATTGCTCATCAGATCAACGGAAACACGATGACTTTCAAACTGAATCAGCCGCGCAACCTTTCGGTGGAAGTCAACGGCGATATTTTCCATAATCTGCATCTGTTCGCCAATGCGATAGATACGTTTGTGCCGGACAAAAAAGACAAAAATCTGATTTACTTTGCACCCGGAATCCACGAATTTCAGGACGGTCATTTCAAAGTTCCGTCGGGAAAAACCGTTTATGTTGCGGGAGGCGCCGTATTGATGGGACAATTATTGGTTGATAACGTGAGGGATGTAAAGATTTCAGGTCGTGGAATTGTTGATTATAAAGTCAAAATGGGTGTCCATATTTCCAATTCCAAAAACGTGACGGTGGAAGGACTTTTTGTAACGCAGTGTGCAACAGGCGGCTCCGACAGTGTAACGATTCGTAATGTGAAAAGCATCAGTTACTACGGCTGGGGCGACGGAATGAATGTTTTTGCCAGCAACAATGTGCTGTTCGACGGTGTTTTCTGTCGCAATTCCGACGATTGCACCACTGTTTATGCTACCCGGAAAGGGTTTGTCGGCGGATGTAAAAATATCACCATGCAAAATTCCACTCTGTGGGCGGACGTGGCGCATCCCATCTTTATCGGTATCCATGGAAACACGCCCAATCCGGAAATTATTGAAGACGTTACCTATTACAACATAGACATCCTCGACCACAAGGAAAAACAGGTGGATTATCAGGGCTGTTTAGCCATTAACGCCGGCGATAACAACCTGATACGCAACATCCGGTTTGAAAATATCCGCATCGAGGATTTCCGTCAGGGACAATTGGTGAACCTGCGCATCTTTTACAATACGAAATATTGCACGGCTCCCGGCAGAGGGATAGAGAATATCTTATTCAAGGACATTACCTATACCGGAAAAAACGCCGAACTTTCCATGATTATCGGATACAGCGAAGAGCGGAAAGTGAAGAACATCCGTTTTGAAAACCTGAAAATCAACGGACAGGTCATCTCCGACGATATGTCCGGTAAACCGGCTTGGTACAAAACCGCAGATATGGCGCGGTTTTTCGTCGGCGAATTTGTTGAAAATATCACCTTTACAAAATAGAGAATGGATATGACAGACAACCGACAATTGAAAACGGGAATGATGATTTTCTTCCTGTCCGCCTTATTTTTCAATCCGCTGATTGCCGGGGAGATTAAGATTGCGTCGCCCGACGGGAATTATCAAATGCGGGTTTATGACCGCGAAGAACAAGTTTACTATACGGTTGATTACAAAAATCAGCCGGTCATCCTCGAATCGCGGCTTGGAATCAGCAGTAATCAGGCGGGAAGAGCGATTGAATCCGATGCGGCTTCCGACAACAAGGCTGTTGGCGACTGGCTCAACGGATTGCGGATAGATTCCGTTTCCGAAAAAACGGTGGACGTGGCTTGGGCGCCCGTTTATGGCGAGCACAGCATGTATATTGACATGTACAGGGAATATACGGTTGATTTACAGCAGATTGAAAATCGTGGAAAACGCTTGCAAATTATTGTTCGCGCTTACAATCAGGGAATTGCCTTTCACTATCATTTCGTTGGAAACGAGTATCTGCATATCACACAGGAATTTACGCAGTTTACATTGCCGGAAGGCACGCAAGCCTACTTCACGCCCCGCGCACAGGCAAAATACGAATTACTGCCCCTGAAAAATTGGCAGGGCGAATCGGAACGTCCGCTACTCTGCCGTCTCCCCTCTCCCGGTGGAGAAGGGCAGAGGGAGAGGTTCGTCCTGCTCACCGAAGCCGAAATGACCAACTACGCCCGCACCAAATTCATCCCGGAAAAAACAAAATCCAACACAATCGTCGGCTCCATGTATGGCGCGGTTGATGAAATTGCCCCGTTTTCAACGCCCTGGCGCGTGATAATGGCTGCCGAAAAAGCAGGCGATTTGATAGAAAACAATTTTTTACTGTTGAATCTCAATCCGCCTTGCGAAATCAAAAATACCTCCTGGATAAAGCCCGGCAAGGTGATGCGCGAAGTAACGCTTTCCACCGAAGGCGGCAAGAATCTGGTTGATTTTGCCGTCAAACGGAATCTGCAATACATCCATTTCGATGCGGGATGGTACGGTCCCGAAGGCAGCAAAGAATCCGACGCCACGAAAGCAAACCTCGATCCCGCACGGAATAAAAATCCGAATGCGCTTGATCTGCAGGAAGTTATCCGGTATGCCAAGTCAAAAAACATCGGCGTTATCCTGTACGTTAATCAACGCGCTCTGTATCAGCAATTGGACGAAATCTTGCCGCTGTATAAAAGTTGGGGAGTGAGTGGCATAAAATTCGGTTTCGTGCAGGTTGGCTCGCAGTTCTGGACAAAATGGCTGCACGACGCCGTAAAAAAATGCGCTGAATATGGGTTGATGGCAGATATTCACGACGAATACCGCCCGACCGGTTTCAGCCGCACCTATCCCAATCTGATGACGCAGGAAGGCATTTACGGCAACGAAGAATTTCCCGACGCCACGCACAACGTTATTTTGCCGTTTACCCGCTTCACGCAGGGCGCAGCCGACTATACGATTTGCTATTACCGCCGGAAATGGGATGCAAATACGCAACCCGATAAATCGCACGGTCTGGTTAATTCCAAACTGCTGAAAACTACGCCTGCGCATCAACTTGCCATGGCGGTGGTCTATTATTCGCCGCTGCAATACCTGTATTGGTATGATAAACCCTCTGACAGTCAGGACGAACCCGAACTGGAATTTTTCGACCGTTGCCCGACTGTCTGGGACGATACAAAAGTTATTCACGGCGAAATCGGAGAATACATCACGGTTGCCCGTCGCAGCGGAAACGACTGGTTTATGGGGACAATGACCAATAATGACGCCCGAAAACTGAAAATTCCGCTCGATTTTTTGCCGGAAGGACAATCCTATACCGCTCATATTTACGGTGATGACCCGAAACAGACCACCCGGACAAAAGTCGGTATAAAAACCGTGACGGTTACCCGTAAATCCGTTATAGACGCCGATTTGCAGGCTTCCGGCGGTCTGGCTGTCCGGATGGAACCGCAACCGGCTGCAATCCGTGAAAAAAAATTTCCGCATCCTTCCATTCTTCATACGGAAAAAGATTTTGAACGGATGAGGAAAACGATAAAAGACAAAAAATCAGTTGCTTATCGTTCCTTTGAATTGTTAAGGGAACATCCTTTTTCACAGGCGGATTACAAAATGCAGGGACCTTTTCGCATCATTTCGCGCGACGGCGAATTTCGTTATACCAAGTCGAAAATGGAAGCCGATTTTCATGCCGCCTATCAAAATGCAATCCTTTGGAAATTAACGGATAACGAGGCTCATGCCCAAAAATCGCTGGAAATCTTGACCGCCTACGCCGACAGTCTGCAAATGATTCCGGAAACCAACGACGCGCCGTTATTAGCCGGTCTGGAAGGATTCAAAATAATTTATGCGATGGAATTGTTGCGCGAAAAAACGGCGCAGATGCCGAAAATCGAAAGAATGTTTCGTGAAGTATTTTTGCCCGTGCTGGAAAATTTCTACCGCCGACCGCCCTATACCAACGGGAATTGGGGTCCGATTGTTACAAAAACTTACATGGCTGCGGGAATTTATTTCGACGACAGGGAAATGTACGAAAAAGGCAAACATTTTTATCTTTACGGAAACGATAACGGCACAATCGCCAATTATATTGACGGCGAAACCGGACAAATTCAGGAAAGCGGACGCGACCAGGCGCACTGTCAACTCGGAATCGGCGCAATGGCTGTGGTCTGCGAAATCGCGTGGAAACAGGGAGACGACCTTTATGGCGCTCTAAATAACAGATTGTTAAAAGGTTATGAATATGTGGCGAAATATAATCTCGGCAATGACGATGTCCCGTTCCGTCAATGGACTGACGTTACGGGGCGTTACAACAATTGGACGGAAATTTCCGATAAGGCGCGCGGACAACTCCGCCCGATTTACGAAATCGTTTATAATCATTATGTTAACCGCAAAGGCTTGAAAATGCCCTACACCGGAAAGGCACTGGAAAAAATCCGTCCCGAAGGTTTCAGCGGAGACCAGCCGCCAGGTTTCGGAAGTCTGCTGTTTCAAGATAAATAATTGATAATTAATATTTCATATATGAAAAATACATTACTGCTATCGAATTTGATGTTTTTACTGTTTGCCTGCTCGGCAACAAACGGAAACCATTTGGCGAACGATGATTTAAACAATGATTTGTCGTACTGCGATGCACAGATTCATCGCGCGCTGTCCGAACTTGGCGATACGGAGCGGATGCCGCGCAACATCCTGAACAATCAGACTGCGTGGAATTTAGTGGACGTATCCATTACCGACTGGACGGTTGGATTCTGGTCCGGCATTTTGTGGTATGACTACGAAAATACGCAAAATGAGTATATTAAACGGCAGGCGATCCGTTTTACCGAACTTTTGCAACCGCTGACAAAAGAGCCTGCTTATGACCACGATTTGGGCTTCCAGATTTTTTGCAGTTACGGCAATGCTTTTCGACTCACAGGCGACGAAAAATATAAACAGTTGATTTTGAACGCTGCCGATACTCTGGCAACACTTTTCAATCCGAAAGTCGGCACCATTCTTTCGTGGCCCCGTGAAGTGAAACCGCGCAACTGGCCGCACAATACGATTATAGACAATCTGATAAACCTCGAAATGCTGTTTTGGGCAGCGAAAAACGGAGGTGATGAAAAATTGTACGATTTGGCGTTAAAACATGCCGAAACAACGATGAAATATCATTTTCGCGACGACGGAGGTTGCTATCACGTAGCGGTTTACGATACAGTTGACGGTCATTTCATCAAGGGTGTTACGCACCAGGGTTATGCCGACAGTTCGCTGTGGGCGCGCGGGCAGGCTTGGGCAATCTACGGATACACAATGGTTTACCGCGAAACGGGCGATAAGAAATTCCTTCGTTTTGCCGAAAAACTTGCCGATTTGTATCTTTCGCGACTGCCTGAAAATGAATATGTTCCGTATTGGGATTTTGATGCGCCGCACATTCCCGGCGAACCGCGCGACGCTTCGGCTGCGGCGATAACCGCTTCAGCGCTGATGGAACTGTCACAACTCGAAGACAATCAGGATAAAGCAGTCGAATATCTGACAAAAGCGCAGAAGATGTTAGTCGAATTATCCACCGAAAAATACCGTAGCCGCGATAAAAAACCTTCGTTTCTGCTCCATTCCACCGGTCATTTTCCGGCGGGAACGGAGATAGACGCTTCGATTGTATATGCCGATTATTACTACATTGAGGCGCTGACAAGATTGAAAAGGCACGCCCTGTAACGGATTTCAGACTTTCAGCCCGGCAAGGGAGGGACTTGAACGGATAAATCTGCAATACAGACCACCTCCTTGTTAACGAATGGCAGCAACCATTCAAAAAATATTTCTATGCAAAACTGACGGCACTTTCATTTTTATTGCGTATCTTTGCCGGGCTTTTTATTTGCTGAGACATCTTATGATGTTTATATTTTGGGGACTGTTCTTTTTTTTCATGATGGTAATTTTTGGAAGTTCTTAATCGCAGTCCCCTTTTTCATTATCTTCCCGTCAAAATCGCAAAACCGGCTTGATCGTTTCCCCCGTGTGCGAGTCTGCGAAGGCTTTTTCGATGTCGTTGAAGTCGTAGAATTTCACCAATTTATCTACCGGAAGCCTGCCTTCCCGGTAATATTGCACCAGTTCGGGAATAAACGTCTGCGGATTCGACGCGCCCTCGGCAAGTCCCGAAAGGGTTACGCTCGTATTCAGGAGGAGCGCTTCGAGCGGAATACCGACTTCCACCGGTCCGGTAACGCTCAGCAACACCGCCTTGCCCTCGCGCCGGAGACATCCGAGCGCCTGCAACGTAACATTGGCGACGCCCGACGCTTCCACGCTGTAGTGGGCGCCTCCGCCGGTAATTCGCTTGATTTCGGCAACAGCGTCCGTTTCGTTGCTGTTGATGACGTGCGTTGCGCCGATTTCTTTGGCAAGTTCCAGTCTGTCAGGGACTATATCTACCCCAATAATCGTGCTGCACCCCGCAATTGCAGCCGCCATGATGGCGCTCATGCCCACGCCGCCGCATCCGAAAACGACCATCGAAGCGCCTTTTTCCGGTTTTATCCAGTTCAATACGGCTCCCGCCCCGGTCTGCACCCCGCATCCGAGCGAACACAGGTTTGCCAGATCCTCGTCGGAATCAACATCCGCCTTCACCGCGTTTCGGGCGTCAATAATCACGTGGTCAGCAAAAGAGCCCTGTCCGAAGAAGGACGAAATATCGGTTCCATCCTGCGAAAACCGCTTAGTACCGTCGTTGTAGGTTCCGTCGAAAAACAGGGTATTCAGGTTGTCGCAGGCGTAGGGATGGTCTTTTTGACAATATTCGCAATGTCCGCACGAGGGGAACGACATGATTACGCGATCGCCTTTTCTCAGCGTAGTAACCTCACTTCCAACCTCTTCAACAATGCCAACCCCTTCATGCCCGAGAATGATGGGCAATGTGACGGGAATGAACAGATGCAACGCAGCCGCATCGGTGTGACACACGCCGCACGCGACTGTTTTTACCAGAACTTCCGACGCTTTCGGCGGCGACAATTCAACTTCTTCCGGAGATAACTGACCCTGCTGACGGGTAACGAATGCTTTGATTTTTTTCATTTTTATTTCTTTTTTAAACGGTTAATTTGTTAAATTTTTCCCCAAAGTTACGACTTTTTTTGAAAATCAAAAATTCGATGTACTTTTGCGGTCGAAATGATAAAGGTTTTATTCGTTACTGTTGGCGTGATTTGCGTGGTTTTGGGAGGAATAGGCGTTGTTGTGCCTGTTTTGCCTACAACTCCGTTTCTGTTGCTGGCTGCCTTTCTGTTTTACCGCAGTTCGCCCAAAATGCACAAAATGCTGCTGGAAAACAGGGTTTTCGGGAAATATCTTTCCAATTATTTCAACGGTCAGCCCATTCCCGTCAGGCAAATCGTTATTTCCATCCTTTTTATCTGGCTGGGGTTGGGTTTAACTTTTTATTTCGCGGATTTACCGCGCTGGGTCGTCGCGCTGCTGGTTTCGATTGGACTTGCCGTCAGTATTTACCTCTCCACGCGCGGAAAATTTACAAAAACAAAGAAAAATATTTAATAACAATCAATTATATGAAAAAAACAGGAAACAAATTATATCTTTACATCGGGTTAAGTCTGTTGGTCATTGCTTTTGCTGTGAGATGGCTGCACGTTCTTCCGGCGTACTGGTTTTGGATATTGCTGGGAGTTGCAATTTCGTTCAAGACTTATTTTCTGATACTTACGTTCCGAAACAAGTCGGTCAAGGTCGGTTGGTGGCTCTACCTGATTTTGGCGGGAGTGGTCATGATTTTCGCGTCGCTTCTCTTTAAAAATATTTTCCCCTATCCGGTTATACGCAACATCCTTTTCTTTGGCGCTATTCTGCTGAAAATAATAGGATTGATACTGCTGCTTACAGGGAAGAAAAAAAGAGAAAGTTGATGGGATAAAATTATTTTGCGGAATTGTGAAAATACCGTATCTTTGGCGCAGATTTATGAATTGTAGGCAATGTTGGCGAAAATATTACCTGGCAAAACCGACAACGTAAAGAAAGTAAGTATCTAATTTAAAACTATTTAACAACATGAAAAAAAGATTATTATTGACTGTGTACTTCCTAACAGTTGCAGTCGTATGTTTTGCACAAGGCGCCGTTAGCCGGGATTCAGTTCAAACGATGAACAATAATGAGAAAAAGCCGGTCATTCCTTCCGGAAGAACCATATTGAAAGATATGAGAGCCAATAATCCGGAAATGTATTTGCAATATCAGTCCGCGAAAAAGAGGCAACGGACCGGAATCATCATGACAGGTGCAGGCGGAGGGCTTCTCGTGATCGGCGCGATATTCTCTTTTATGCCCGACGCCGACGAAGGAACTATCACGATGGGGCCATACGTTATCGAAACAGACGGCAACAATAGCGGTTTGCGAAAGGCTGGAACGGCGTTAATGATCACCGGAACTGCCTG
>JAITMT010000289.1 GCA_031277235.1 Tannerella sp. | reverse complement strand
TTGATGACAATCGAAGGATACGTTTTGTCGTCCCTAAGCATCACGTTGTAGCGCGGACGGATTTGTTTTATCAGATTGTTTTCCAGCAAAAACGCATCGTCTTCGGAATCAACCACGATGTATTTGATGTCGCGAATCTGTTTGACCATCACAAGCGTTTTATATTCTTCGGAATGGTCTTTCTGAAAATAGTTCAAGACCCGTTTCCGCAGATTTTTTGCCTTGCCGACATAAATAATCGTTCCCTTTTCGTCAAAAAACTGATAGCAGCCCGGCTTTTCGGGCAGCGCCAAAAGAATCGTCTCTATGTGTTGTTTATAATCTGTTCCCATGTTTCAAGCCTTTGTATCCCTGTTTTTTCGATGTTCCACGTGGAACATTCGCGTTTATGTTCCACGTGGAACGTTGTTTTACCTCCCCAAAAGCACCAGCAAAACATTAATATCGCTCGGCGAAACGCCCGGTATTCTGCCCGCCTGCGCAATCGTTTCGGGATTTATTTTCGTCAATTTCTGTCTCGCTTCCGTGGACAGGGATTGTATCGAATTGTAATCGAACTTATTTTTGATTTTGATATTTTCCAAACGGCTCACCTTGTCGGCAATTTGTTTTTCGCGCGTAATATAGCCCTCATATTTGATATGGATGTTGGCGCTTTCCATAATTTCCGTTTTTCGGGAAGTTTCCAAAGAATCCATTAATTGACTAATTCCCAAAATATTATGCTCCAAATCCTGTAAATTAACTTGCGGACGTTTCAAAATTTCCATCAACTTGCACTTGTGCCTGATTTCAGCCGTTTCTAACGACCTTAACGTTTCGTTAATTTGCTTTGGCTCTACGGAATAATTTTTTACGAACGAAATAATTTCTTCCAATTTCTCCTGCTTGTCTTTCAAAAGTCGGTACCGTTCGGAACTCGCCAACCCCAACCGGTAAGATTTTTCCGTCAGTCGAAAATCGGCATTGTCCTGTCGAAGCAAAATCCGGTACTCCGCCCGCGACGTAAACATCCGGTACGGCTCGTCAACGCCTTTCGTTACCAAATCGTCAATCAGCACGCCGATGTACGCCTCGTCGCGACCAAGCGTGAAAGGTTCGCCGCCGAAAGCATTGATATGCGCGTTGATTCCCGCAATGATGCCCTGTCCCGCCGCCTCCTCATAGCCTGTCGTGCCATTGATTTGACCTGCCATGAAAAGATTTTTAATCACCTTTGACTCAAGCGTATGCGTCAATTGTATCGGATCAAAGTAATCATACTCAATGGCATATCCAGGACGATAGACATTCAGATTTTTAAAAGCAGGAATTGTTTTCAAGGCATTGATCTGAATATCAGCCGGTAAAGATGAAGAAAAACCGTTCAAATAATATTCGTTGGTATTTTCTCCTTCGGGTTCGAGGAAAAGTTGATGGTGCGTTTTGTCGGCAAACGTAACGATTTTTGTTTCGATACTGGGACAGTAACGGGGTCCAATACTCTGAATCTGACCGTTATACAGCGGCGATTCGCTCAAGCCTTGCCTCAAAATTTCGTGCGTTTCCCCGTTTGTATCCACCAGTCGGCAACTTAACTGCTTCAAATTCCGGCGAATATCCGGTAAATATGAAAATTTTTCCGTTGTATCGTCGCCTTTCTGTTCGGTAGTCAGACTGAAATCCACGCTTCTCCCGTCTATTCGGAGCGGCGTGCCGGTTTTCATGCGTCCGGTCGCAATACCCTGATTTTTCAACTGTTCGGTCAAGCCATAAGAGGCTAATTCCGAAATTCTTCCACCTGCAACCTGCACGCTGCCTACATGAATCAGCCCGTTCAGGAACGTGCCCACGGTAAGTATCACCGATTTGGCAAAAAATTCCATCCCCAACTGCGTCCTGACGCCTGAAACAACGCCTCCTTCGATGATAAATTCCTTCACCATATCCTGCCACTGAAAGACCTTGGGCATGGTATCCAGCGTTTCCCGCCATGCGACGCCGTATTTCACGCGGTCGCTCTGGGCGCGCGGACTCCACATCGCGGGACCTTTGCTGCGATTCAACATGCGAAACTGTATCGCCGTCCTGTCCGTCACGATGCCCATATAACCGCCCAAGGCGTCTATCTCGCGGACAATCTGCCCCTTGGCGATGCCTCCGATTGCAGGATTGCAACTCATCTGCGCTATCTTGCTCATATCTATGGTAATAAGCAGCGTTTCCGAGCCTAATCCGGCAGCAGCAGCAGCCGCTTCGCATCCCGCGTGTCCCGCACCTATTACTATTACGTCGTATTTGTATTTCATTGTTTTATAAACTGATCCATTATTTGAAACAAGTTTTCATTTCCGAAAAGCAAACGCTTTCAAGATATCAATTTATACCCTATCGGAAACCTTATTTCGAGTGCAAAGTTAAATAAATTATCGGAAAAATCTTGAACTGTACTTCCGCTAATATTAGAAACACAAAAAAATTTTCTTTTATTGATAGAAATTTTGAACAGAGGTTGGTTTCAAATGGAAATCTTTTCATTTTTACAACCTATAAAACAATATATTGGAAATAAAAACGTTATGTATTCACTCTAAACAATCATTATTATGAAAAAAAATCGAATTATAGCGCTGCTTTTCTATCATCCTGTTTTTCAATTGTAAAGACAGCCATCGGAATACCGGTACCGAATCGGACGCAGTTAAAACCATCACCCTAACTTCTCTCGAGGAATCGTTCCAGGACACGGCTTATTTCAAAAAGCCGCAAATCATTGTGCTGGAAACTACCGATGAATCTCTTTTGTCGGATAGAATAGCCAGAATTGTCACGGATGACAGCCTGTTATTTGTTTATGATGATACACAGGAACAGGTATTTGTGTTTGATATCTCCGGCAAATATCTTCATAAAATCGACCGCAAAGGACAGGGACCCGGAGAATATGTACAAAATTGCGATTTTACCCTTGATACGGATAATAAACAAATCATTCTATCTGTTGATATTCCAAGCAAGTTCATGTATTTTACGTATGATTGCAGATTTATTAAAGAGGAGAATCTGCCTTATTTATCGAAATTGGTAAAAGATGATACGTTTATCTATGGCGATAATTACATGGGCGAAAAATATCAGATTGAAATTTTGGATACGGAATCTGAAGTAAAAAAGGAAAGACTTGAAATGATGGATATAAAGAATTATGCAGTTTTAAGGGG
>JAITMT010000287.1 GCA_031277235.1 Tannerella sp. | reverse complement strand
GTCTGTTCAGAGAATAAACCGTTGGTTTCCACATTTTTATATTGTATGGAAGAATAGAATTTTCCGTAGCCTTTTATTCCTATTATATTGAGATTCAAAGACATATCATAAGAAGTCGGTAAAAAAGTTCCGGACTGTACTTCGTGATAAATCAGATTGTAATTTGCCGTTACTCCGGATGCATCCGTCACAATATTAGCACGTTGAATGTTCCAGGTGTTATCCACGATGTGCAGCGAACCGCTCACCAATTTTCCGCCCTTCTTTTTGGGAATAATTTTTATGTTGTAAATAACGTTTTCGCCTTCGGAATAGGAGTCTTCGAGACTGAATTTATAGACCGAAAACGACGCGGGCGAAAGCAAGCCGCCAAACGATCCGGGCGCATAAATACTTTGCGTAGCCATGCTGAGCGGCGCACCGTCGTCAAAATTAATTTCTGATGGAATTGAACTGGTGATTGCCACAACATGTTGCTCGTATTTGTTGGGCGCCGTGTACTTCACTTCGTTCTGCGATTCCAGCAGAAACAGTTTCCCCACCATCAAATCTATTTCTTCCCTGTTCCCTCCAAGTTTCAGCAGTCCGGGGATTTTTTCAATTTTGAAAGAGCCTTTCAGATAAACATCTGATTCATAACTTTTTATTTGCCGGTAAAAATAAGGTGCACGCGCAATCACGTTTCGCATGATGCGATAGGCAGGGTCTTCGTTATCTTTCGTAACGATAACTTCCTGTAATTCATACACTTTATCCCTTAATTCAATTTTTACGTCCAGTCCTTTTTCAAGTACCGTTATCGGCAGGATTTGCTTCTCAAACCCGATGGACGAGATTTCCAGCGTATAATTTCCCGGCTTTATCGGCGTGAGAAACATGCCCTGTTCGTCCGCCACCAGCCCCAGCGATATTTCACGAATATAAACGGAAGCATTCGCCACCGGCTGCCCCTGCACATCGGCAATACGCCCCGTCAGTCGCTGCGCCGACAGGGAAAATACGGATAGAATACATAAAATCAGTGCAATAAATCTATTTTTGTTCATATTTCAATTTTTTAGTAACCCTGAAAATCTTCCGACCTCTCGGCAATCTCTTGTAGAGACGGGGCGTGCCCCGTCTCTTCTGCGCGCCCCGCCTCTACTTAAATTGCTTTGAGGCTCATATCCAGGCTCTTCACCGAATGGGTCAATGCGCCGACCGACACAAAATCCACCCCGCATTCGGCACGGCTACGGACACATTCAAAGGTGAGACCGCCCGATGCCTCCGTTTCGTAACGTCCGTCAATCAGGCTTACCGCCTCGCGCGTGTCCCTGACGCTGAAATTATCGAGCATAATTCGGTCAACGTCTCCCACGCGCAACACCTCGTTGACTTCCTGCAAATTACGGACTTCTATTTCGATTTTCAAGTCTTTTCCCTTTTCTTTCAGGTAGTTATGACAACGGCGAATGGCATTTTCAATACCGCCCGCAAAATCAACATGGTTGTCCTTGAGGAGAATCATGTCGTACAGTCCGATGCGGTGATTTTCGCCGCCACCGATGCGAACAGCCTCTTTTTCAAGGATTCGCATTCCGGGAGTCGTTTTGCGCGTATCCAGCACCACTGTGCCGGTATCCTCGATCGCCTTGACATAACGCCTTGTCGTTGTGGCGATTCCGCTCATGCGTTGCATGACGTTCAAGACCGTACGTTCGGTTTGTAAAATAGACTGTACCTTGCCCTCAACGGTGAAAGCAATGTCGCCTGCCTTCACCTCTGCGCCGTCTTTCAAAAAGACTTCTACGCGCAAAGTCGGGTCAAATGCGGCAAAAATCCGCTTCGCCATTTCAACGCCGGCAAGAATACCTTCGTCCTTAATCAGCAACTTGCTTTGACCCTGTTTGTCTGCCGGAATGCAGCACAAAGTCGTGTGGTCGCCATCGCCGATATCTTCCGTCAATGCAAGCGTTATCAGCTCGTCAATCAACTCGTCGGGTGTTTTAATTTTGTTTTCCATTTTTGTTTTTATTTTAATTTCTTGATCTGCGTTTTTAATGTTTGCGGATTTTGTCGGCAATCCCAAACTGTTACAATAACTATCTCATTGTTATCAACATAGTATATAATTTTAAATAATCGTCTTACAACCAATGCCCTTAGAGTTTCAGAAAATCCTTCCAAATCAGGTTCAACCGAAGCAAGATAGGGAAAAGTTTTAAGTTTCTTTGCTGCATCTCTAATATCTTTCGCTATTTCATAAGCGGCCCGCTCGCTTTTATAAAAATAAAAACGATATATATCATCCAATGTCTTTTCTGCTTCGGGTTTCCAATTTAAACGCATTACAGCCCGTATTTAGCAAAAACCTCCTCCTGACTCGCTCCCAATCCCTGCCTGTGCTGTTCCAGCCCTCTTTTCACCGAAGCAATTCTCTCCTCATCCGTATAAGCCAGCCCCGGTATTTTCTCGAAAGGCTCCTTCAGCGAACGAAAAAAATCTATCTGCATCAGGACTATCTCATCATCGTCTTCTTCCAGAAAATCCTTGATAAACTCCAACTTCCGCATATTCAATTCTACTGTTGTCATTGCCTGTCTAATTTAAGTTTTGATGGTGCGAAGATAGGCTTTTTTGAGACAATGAAAAAATTTTTTCAGGAATTTTATGTATTTTTATAAATTGTTCGTACATTTACCGCCGCAAACGACACGAAAAGTGAAAGTGATATTGCTGACAGTGGGCAGAACCGACGCCGGTTTCTGGAACGACGCAACGGAAGAATATGCGGGCAGATTGAAACATTATCTGACGTTTGAAACGGTCGCCGTTCCCGACGTAAAAAACGCCAAAAACCTGACCGAAGAACAACATAAGGAGCAGGAAGGACGTTTGATACTCAACGCCCTGCAAGCTGGCGATTACGTCGTGTTGCTCGACGAACGCGGTAAAGAGATGACTTCCATGCAGTTTGCGCAATTTTTAGAAAAAAAGTTGCATATTGTGCAAAAAAGGCTTATCTTTGTGGTCGGCGGCGCGTTCGGATTCAGCGAAGCGGTTTACCAAAGGGCTGACGGGCAGTTATCCATGAGCCGGATGACGTTTTCGCATCCGATGATACGGGCGGTTTTTACAGAGCAGTTGTACCGCGCCATGACGATTCTGCGGGGCGAAAAGTATCATCATGGAGGATAGTCGTTAGTAGGGGCAAACCTGTGTGTTTGCCCGTTAAAAAGATTTGAGATTTGAAAGTTTTATATATAACAAAAAAGTATTTAAAGATATGAAAAAGTTGATATTTAGTTTATTAAGTATAAGTTTCCTGTTTTTTGCAGGTTGCAAGGATAAGGATGATGAAGACATCGAAAAACCTGTCGTTACAACAGAAAGCGATACGGTAAAAGTAAATAGATTTATTTTGGACTATTTACATCAATTTTATTTGTGGGAGTCAGAAACAAATTGGAACAATTATGAACAAACGTATAAGGACTATAAAGACCCTCACGAATTATTTGACGAATTTATTTATGAAAAAGACTACTGGTCGTGGCTTACGGATGACATTGACGCCATTTTTGAGCAAGTCATCGGGGTAACAACTTCCTATGGCTATGAATTGATAAGAGGAAGATTTTCAAACACAGGAACCTATTTTGCCATCATCTTGTACATACATCCTAATACGCCTGCGGAAAAATCCGGCTTGAAAAGAGGCGATATTCTGGTGAAAATCAATGATTCCGATATAACCGACTCTAACTATAACAACTTTTACAATTCTTCAAACATAAAGATTACGAAAGGTTATATCGGTGAGGATAATTCTATCTATACCAGCAACGAAACGGTCAGCATGACAGCCGTTGAAATGTATCTGAATCCGATTGTAAAAGATTCGGTAATTATAAAAGGCAATCACAAAATAGCATATCTTTGTTATACCGATTATCAGGAACTTTCTGATAATGATTTAATTAGCACATTTACCAAATACAAATTACAGGGAGCCACTGATGTCGTACTTGATTTACGATATAATGGAGGAGGAAGTTCAAATTCTGCAAGAATTTTAAGCAGTATTTTAGCTCCTTTTACCGCTGTCAGGAACAAAGACATCTATTTAACTCAAAAATGGAATAACTGGTTTACTCAATATTGGAAAGAAAGGGGTGAAGATTTGAATGAGTATTTCATTGATACTTTGTCCGTAAATATGAATCTAAAAAGACTTTTTGTTTTAACTTCCGAATTTACTGCCTCTGCTTCGGAAGCAACAATTTTGGGATTAATGCCATATTTAGATTTGATAGAAATAGGAAATGAAACAGCCGGAAAGTATTATGGCGGTTATATTTACTCTATCCCGATGCTTTACGAAGGCTCTGATTACAAAGAAGGCTATTTTGATGCGGTTTCCAATTGGGGCTCTTACGCAATGTCTTATAGATTTGATAATAAGAATAAAAGTAATTTTGAGGGGGGAATTCTTCCGAAAATACAGGCAGAAGAAAATTATTTCAACCTGTTTCAGTTTGGAGATGAAAAAGATCCCTTGTTGGGAAGAGCGTTGGAACAAATTACCGGTGAACAGTATGTAGAAGCCAGAAATGCCAAAATTGTTAATAAAAACTATAATTTTGACAAAAAATCATTAGAAGAAAGGCATAAAACGGGAATGTACGAAATTAAGAATTATCCGGTTGTGAAATAGAGAGTAAAAATCCGATCTTCTTTTGATGATAAAAAATTATTTTTCTTATGAAGTACAAATATATATAAAATGATATGAGTTAAAATATACAATATTAATACAAAAAGCGTTAGCTTTTATTCTTACTTTCGAAACTTAGGAAATTTCAGTAGTACCAAGGATAAAACAGGCGCTCACGCTTCACGGCGTGGGTTTACCTATTTGGTACAGTGGTTTTTCCTAAGGCCGGAAAGTAAAATAGAGTGATGTCCCACGCTTTTTATCATTAAAAGACTTTCATGGGACTTGAAAGTAAACAGGAATTATGCTATGAGGATTTTTGAACAGAAATTGAGACTTGAGTACTTTCATGAGTTGATCAAAAGAGAAGCGACAGGGGATTGCGACACATTTGCAAAGAAACTCAACTTAAAAAAGACACAACTCTATAAACTGATTAATGAGGTTAAAGATTATGGTGCTGATATTAAGTATGATAGATTAAGAGAAACTTACTATTATGCCAATGATTTTGTGATAAAAATTGATTTTTCTTTTGAAATTAAAAAATAATTTGATTTTTCCGCAAAAAGCGGAAAAACTCGCGTTACCTTTGCTGCGTAATTTTATAGCATGCAAAAAAGTTACAAAGAGTTATTAACAAAAAATCAAATTATTTAAATTTTTAAAGAAAATGAAAAAAGTAAATTTCAAATGGTTATATGCACTTGCGTGCATAGTAATCAGTATGCAGAGTTGTACTTTCGAGTACGAAGAAAAAGTCCAATTTAGGACTTATGAAGAGGACAGGAAACTGTTGGAACAATTTGTGGATGTGTCTGCTGACGGATATGTGTTAAACATCTTTGAAAAGCAGATAGATTCATTGGGTATCAGCGCCGAGAACGTGAAAGTCTTTGCCGAATCATTGAACGCGGACAATCAAAAGATAAAGGAATATTGGAGTCAAAATAAGGCTGATTTCAATATACTTATTGGACGCGAACAATATATATTTATAGACAACAAAGAGGGCGTATTTGAGACTTTTGGCATTGAAAAAGAAAATCCCGTAAATGATGATGTAACTCTCCGCAGTACAGGAAAAACTTTTAGAGGTTCTATAAACTCGCCGGTAAATGGAGGAGGTGTATGTGATTTTCAAGGTGGTCCTACTGTATATATGGATTTTCAAATGAATTCTAACGGACAAGGACCATATTCTATATATATATCATGTCATACAGGCAAACTGGCATCTGATAAATCAACTTCTTACGCTTATACAGCTCGAAGTGGGTCAGTTATAAATGGAACCATGATGCTATGGAACAACAGTCAGAATATAAATAAATCAGGTTGGTATGATTGGTACTTTACCGCTAATTCAGACTATTGTAATGCTTTTATTGATTTTTATGATTATGGATACATACCGACACCACCGCCCCCAAAATTCATTCCTACTATTGATGATCTTATTGATATTACTCCTCGTCCAAATATTCCTCCTATTTTGATATTGAAATAGAAGTAGAAAGAAAATGCAATACAAAAAGAGGTTACTTCGATGGAAGTAGCTTCTTTTTTATATATTTTTGAACGATAAAAAACTGTTCAAGACATTTTAGCATAGTATCATTTTTATGCTCTCGCAACAAAATTTCTCTATGAAAATAAATTTTTGACTGTCCATTTAAAAATTTTCACTGACTCTTGAAGCAAGATTTACACATTATAGACAGTCCTAAAAGCCTTTCATCTGTCTTAAACTTGTTCCAAGATTACGAGGGATCACTGCACTTATTGGAAGATTGCGGGTCAAGCCCACAATGACGATTCAAAACAAGTCTGCAATGTTTCAAACAAGTCCGCAACGACGCTGAAATTATTTTTATTATCTTATAATAATTATAAAACAATAATTATCTTTGCATAATTAAAAGATGATAATTATGTTTGAAAAGATGAATCCGTTTATTTTAAACGGCTATATATCAGATGAATATTTCTGTGACAGAGCACAGGAAAGCAAAAAAATCACCGAAGAATTAACTTCGGGTAACAACATCGCTTTGCTATCAACCCGGCGCATGGGAAAAACCGGATTAATATTGCATTGTTTTAATAATAAGGATATTAAGAAGTATTATTATACCTTCTTTGTGGATATCTATCCGACCAAATCTTTGCGCGATTTTGTTTTTATTTTCAGCAAAGTGATTTTTGAACAGTTGAAACCGTTTGGAAAAAAAGCGATCGAAGAATTTTGGACGGTTGTAAAGTCCTTACAAACAGGTATTTCATTCGATATATCGGGCAATCCAAATATCTATCTCGGATTGGGAGACATACAATATCCCGAAAATACGCTGGACGAGATATTCCGGTACATTTCAAAATCGTCGAAACCGTGTCTGATTGCCATAGACGAATTTCAACAGATCGCCAATTATCCGGAAAAGAACATGGAAGCATTGTTACGCTCTCATATTCAGCAAAATAAAAATGCAAGTTTCATTTTTGCCGGAAGTCGGCGACATTCCATCAGCAACATGTTTTTGAATGCCGCCCGCCCCTTTTATCAAAGCGTATCCATGATGCATCTGGGCAGCATTGACAAAAACGAATATATCCGGTTTGCGCAAAAACATTTTGCCGACCGGAAAAAATCAATCACAGAGAACACTATATCAAAGATTTACGATGATTTTGAAGGCATTACGTGGTATATGCAAAAAATTTTGCATACACTTTTTGCAATGACTTCGGAAAATGAAATCTGCGATATTGAAAACATCTCTTATGCAGTGGATTATATCATCCAATCCAACGCCTTTTCCTATTCCGAAATGCTTTTCCGGCTGCCCGAAAAACAAAAGGAATTGCTGATTGCGACCGCCAAGGAAGGAAAGGTAAAAAATATTACTTCAAGCAATTTCGTCGGTAAATATCGCTTGAAATCAGCAAGTTCCGTGCAGGCAGCCCTAAAAGGTCTTTTGGATAAGGATTTCCTGACGCAGGAAAAAGATGAAATTTTCCTTTATGACCGTTTTTTGCAAAAGTGGCTGAAAGACAACTATTAAACTTTCCCCGCCATCCTCATATAATCGGCGATGACGATTGCCGCCATGGATTCGACGATGGGAACGGCACGCGGAATGACGCACGGATCATGGCGACCACGTGCCTTAAAAGATACGTCATTCCCTTGAATATCAACCGTTTCCTGCTGTCGTAAAATCGTTGCTGTCGCCTTGAATGCTACGCGAAAATAAATGTCCTGTCCGTTGGAGATTCCGCCCTGAATACCGCCTGAATGGTTGGTATGGGTTGCAATCCGACCGTTATCGTTGAAAAATTCGTCATTATGCTCCGATCCTTTGAAAAGCGGCGCATCGAAACCGTCGCCAAAATCAAAACCTTTTACTGCATTGATACTGAGCATTGCCGCTGCCAGAGCCGACTGCAATTTGCCGTAAACCGGCTCCCCTATCCCCGCAGGCACGCCTTTTATCACGCAGGTTACAACACCCCCGACACTGTCGCCCTCGCTCCTGACCTGATTG
>JAITMT010000251.1 GCA_031277235.1 Tannerella sp. | reverse complement strand
TCCTTCGATAGCGCCAATTTCGGCGGTCGTTGCGAAATCCGTAAGTGTCCGGTCACCGGCAAAATCTGCCGTCGAGGAAAATGCATCCACATATCTCCCCAAGTTTTCGTTGACCAACGCCGGTACATTGTCGGTCGTTTCCATTTCTTTCCGGATTTCGTTCATTTCTTCCGATACCCTGGTAAAATCTTCCGGACTGGGCACAATATCTACCGCAATATAGTCAATAACAGCGCTTCCACTTTGCCTGAACATGTTTTTGCGTTCGTTGTACAGTTTTTCAATGTCTGCTTTCGGAATAACAATGGTCGAATCGGCAACATTGGCGAACCGTTCCATAACATACACAATATCTGAATTTTGCAAACTACTGTTAAAAGCATCCTGCGCGTCCAGCGAGTTGGGAACAACGGATTTTGACAGCAAGGTGAGATATTTTTCGTTCAGACGGTTCATCTTGATATTTTTTTCCCAGAAATCCCACATCATCTTGGCTTGCGCCAGTTGCGCCCGCGTTTCTTCGGGATAACTGTCCATATCTTTAATCCGGTTGAGGAATTGCAGAATCGCGTTTCGGTTGACGCTGCCTGTTTCGGGATTTTGAAACATCGGAATCTGGCGAAGCACCGGCGATATGTTTTCGCCTTCGGTCATGTCCAGCATTTCTTCCGGCGTAACCGCGATGCCAAGTTTATCCAGCCTTTTGCCCAAAATGATTTCCGAAACAATCTCGTTATAAACGCTTTGGTTGATTTGAGACGCGTATTCCGACGGCGATTCCTGCGAACCGCTCTGTATTTTATAAATTTCGGTCAATTCATTTACCCGATTCATATAATCCTGATAATCAATGGTATTTCCATCAACAACGACGACCGTGGTTTGATTTTTACGAAACAGGGAACTTCCCGAATTTAACAAGTCTCCAATAATGAAAGCAAACAAAGCCAGACCTACTATTCCTACCAACAAGCCTGCCTTGCCTCTGATTTTTTCAAGTGTTGCCATTCTTCAAAATTTATTTTTTTTATGTTTAATATTCTATTTTACAGCATATTAATGACTTCAAAAGTCATCATATACCCCTATTTAAGCGCACAAAGGTATAAAATAATTACGAATTACAAATTATGAATGGCAAAAAAAATTCTGTAATCGCGTATTTATGCTCAAAAGGAATCGGACGGAAAAAGTTTTCCCTCAAGGGGAATTGAAAATACAGAACTTTGAACCTCAAATTTTGATCAATGAAAAAACGCTTGCACAAAACTAAAATTTCATCTACTTTTGCGCGCTGAAACTCAAAGAAACAAGACAATGATAAGATCCGTCCTATTAACTTTCTTTCTCGCTTTTTCGCTGAAAATCAGCGCCGAAGATGGCAGTCGCCTGTGGTTGCGGTACGAAGGTAATTGCAACGCACAAGTTACGGCAAACGTGAAATCCCCGACGGTGGATATCGCCGTAAATGAGTTGAAAACGCACTGGAAAGGAAAACCCGTGTCATTGAGCGTGTCTGCACCGAAAAAGTACGGTAAAAACAAGGACGAAAGTTATAATATTCAGAATAACAGTGCAGTAATCCGCATCACAGCATTGTCGGAAGCAGGTTTGCTGTATGGAGCCTATCATTTATTGCGTTTGCAGGAAACCAGTCAAGTAACTGATAATCTGAATATTTCTGAAAATCCGGCATATTCCCGCCGTATCCTCAATCACTGGGATAACCTTGACGGGACGGTGGAGCGCGGTTATGCGGGACATTCGCTTTGGCAATGGGACGAATTGCCCGGCAAAATCTCGCCGCGATACGCCGAATATGCCCGCGCAAACGCTTCTATCGGTATTAACGGCACGGTTTTGAACAATGTGAACGCTTCGCCGAAGATTCTGGAAACATCTTATTTAGAGAAAGTTAAAGTGTTGGCAGATATTTTTCGTCCGTATGGAATCAGAGTGTATCTGTCGGTCAATTTCTCCTCTCCGAAAATCATTGGCGGACTGCCGACTTCCGACCCTTTGGACAAAAACGTACAGCGCTGGTGGACTGATAAATGCAACGAAATTTACACGCTGATACCCGATTTTGGCGGCTTTCTGGTAAAGGCAAATTCGGAAGGACAACCCGGTCCGCAGGATTTCGGACGTACGCACGCCGACGGCGCCAACATGCTGGCAAAAGCGCTGAAAAAACACGGTGGAATCGTGATGTGGCGGGCTTTTGTCTATAGTCCGACCGGCAATGACCGTGCGCGGCAGGCTTACGATGAATTTATGCCACTTGACGGACAATTTGCTGAAAATGTGATTATTCAAGTGAAAAATGGTCCCGTTGATTTTCAACCGCGCGAGCCGTTCAGTCCGCTGTTTGGCGGCTTGAAAAAGACTGCCGTCATGCCCGAACTGCAAATCACGCAGGAATATCTCGGTCAGTCCAATCACCTTGTTTTTCTGGCTTCGATGTGGCAGGAGTTTTTCAATTCTGATACATACTCCGCCGACAAAGATTCTAAAATCGCAGAAGTTACGGCTAATCAACCAAATAGCGCCATTGCAGGCGTGGCAAATACCGGAGATGACGCCAACTGGTGCGGACATGATTTTGCGCAGGCAAACTGGTATGCTTTCGGGCGTATGGCGTGGAATCCCGAATTGACACCGGAAACCATTGCCAATGAATGGATTGGACAGACTTTTACTAAAAACGAATCGTTTGTTGAACCGGTCAAAGAGATGATGACGGAATCCTGGATTGCATGTGTTAACTACATGATGCCCATGGGATTGGCACATCTTTTTGCGTGGCAGCATCACTACGGACCGGAGCCTTGGTGCGACATTCCGGGCGCGCGTCCCGACTGGCTCCCACCCTACTATCACAAAGCCGATTCCGCAGGTCTGGGTTTCGACCGCACCACGAACGGAAGCGATGCCGTTTCTCAGTATTATTCGCCTCTGAAAGAGGTGTTTAACGACATGAAAACTTGTCCGGAAGAATTTTTGCTCTGGTTTCATCACGTCCCGTGGGATTATCGCATGAAAGACGGCAAGACGATGTGGGAATCTTTATGTTACAAATACGATTCCGGCGTGCAGCAAGTACGTGATTTTCAGAAGATTTGGGACAGAATGGAGTCATACATTGATGCGGAACGCTTCAAGGCTGTACAGTCGAAACTGCGCATTCAGTCGCGTGATGCGGTATGGTGGCGTGATGCCTGTCTGCTTTATTTTCAGACATTTGCAAAACGTCCGATACCCTACGAATTGGAACGACCCGTTCATGAACTGAAGGAGTTTTTAATGGACAATTGATAATTGATAATTGATAATTGATAATTGATAATTGATAATTGACAATGGGGAGCGGAGGAAAAATTGCCCTCTTTGGAGGGGCATTCGGTTGTAAAATAAAATTGGTATTCATTGGACATTCCGTTAGGAATGTATCGCTCGGTAGAAAATATTCTTCGTTGTCGGATGCATTCCGTATGGAATGCATCCTGTGGAT
>JAITMT010000236.1 GCA_031277235.1 Tannerella sp. | reverse complement strand
CAGGCGGGAGAGAAAATCCGTATTCTACCAATATCCAATCCCTACGGGATAAAAGAACGAAGAATATTTTCATGATATGCACATTTTTTACACCCCACCCGCAGGCATTCCGTAGGAATGCATCGCCCGGTAGAAAGGCAATCCACACACGGGATGCATTCCGTAGGGAATGCAACCGACAACGGGAAACATTTTCTACCGCGCAATATTCCCCCAACGGGAATGGAACCTGACAGCCCTGCCTCCAAAGGGAGAGCAGTTCGGAGAATATAAAACAAATTTTTAAATGTATATTACCATGTTAAAAGTCGGATTAAATTTAAGAAAAGCGATTGCAATGGCAATCTTCCTGGCAGGCAGCGTAACAATGTTTGCCCAGGATGTGATTATGCTGAAGAACGGCTATGATATTCAAGCCGTTGTTCAGGAAGTCGGAATAGACGAAGTCAAATACAAGAGATTTGACAATCAAAACGGACCGAATTATACGCTGAAAAAGTCGAACATCTCCATGATCAGGTATGAAAATGGGAGTGAGGATGTGTTTGGGGAGGCGGAGGAGAAAGCGGAGGTAAAGGCTGAGGCAGAGGCGAAGGCAGAGGTTGAGGCAGAGGCTGAGGCAGAGGAGGAGGTGATGGCTTCTGCGCCCAAAGTTCAGCGACCGGCGTCGCGCCGTCAGCGGATAAATTCCTATAACCGGAATACGGAAGGGGAGGTTGAAGATGAAGGCGAAGTTGCGCCTGAAGTCCGACGCACGGCGCCGCGCAGTGGGCGAAGAAGTTCCTACAACCGGGTTGCCGGGGAAGAGACTGCTCCGGCATCGGAAGTTCGGCGGCAACCTGCCGTTTCCTATCAGACAAGATCCACAGACTGGAGGCATAACATGGCGCTGGACGCTCCCGATCTTTACCGGAATTACCGGTCGGGCAGCGTGCTGAAAAACATCGGCATGGGTTTGACGTTAGGCGGTCTGGGAGTCGTTGTAGCGAGCGTTATCATCGCCGAGACTGAAACGGTCAAGGAGGGAAGCACTATGATAGACGATTTTTCGGGAACGGGAAGCGTTCTCGCCTCCGTCGGAACTGTCTGTGTACTGGCAGGTACCCCCCTGTGGATTATCGGAGGTACCAAGAAAAGGATTGCACGCAATGCCTACCTCCGCGACTATGGCTGGCAACCGCCCGCACAGCCCGCTCCCCGGCTCGAGATTCAGACTACCGGCAACAGTATGGGACTGGCGTTCGTGTTCTGAGAGAAACCCTGTTAGAGTTAGTTCGCTCGCGCCGGTTTGCAACCGGTGCGTCCAATGAAAAACACACACCGGTTACAAACCGGCGCGAGCGAAGATGATAACAAAAAAGGAAAATTAGTTAAAAACAATATTTATTAACCGCTCCGAAAGGGGCAAAAAGAAGACAGAAAATATGGAAACATTTTTAACAACATTGGCGATGCTGGCTTTACTGAGTACGTTGATATTCTTTGTTATGTTTATTGTTCGTGCAATAAAAAAACAAAAAAAGAAAACATCCGGAATGATTGCTTTGATAAGTTTTATAGTTTTATGGGTGTCGGCAATAATCGGGTCGCAACTATATCCTGTCGAAAATAACGAAACGCGGGTAAACAAAGACGTGCCAAAAGAGAGTGAAACAGTTATTTCATCTGACAATATAGAGAGTGAAATAATCATTTCGCCTAAGAATGGGAAAAAGTTGAAAGTAATGGGGAAGACGCTTACTTTCCGTATTGGTACGATTAGTCAAGATACTATAGGCATTAATATTCCACTGTATGCTGATGGTGGGAATATTTCATTATTGGATGGAATGAAACCACCTGTTGAAATGAAAATAATTATAGATGAGCAGGTTATTGAAAACAGCGATATCAGATTGTCCGGGACGATGTTCGATGTAGATATGTCCAAAATGTCAGTTGGGACGTTCATAGGCTCTATTGATTTCAGGTTCTCAACAACAAAAATCCCCAATAAAATTGTCGTTTATAATAAAGATAATAAGAGTATCGAATTTAAAGTGAAAAGAAAATAAATAAATGATTATAAACATGATGAAATCAAAAAATCCACTCGCAAACCCGCCCCGTTACGAACTGCAAAGCGTATATGCGGACGGAACGGAAACCCCGCCGCGCATCGTGCCGGTCGGGGAAATAGCATGGGACACAACCGGCATGAACCGTCGCGGTTTTTTAGGCGCCGGAATGACCGCGGTTGCGGCGCTGGCTTTGTTGCAGAAAAGTCATGCAAACACAACCGTGAAGTCTTCCGTTTCCGACGATTGTACCAATGTGAAGGCGCATTTGGAAAGTGTTAATACCCTTGCTGTCAGCGCAAATGGAAAAATGCTTGCTTCGGGGTCTTCGGATAAAACAGTCAAACTGTGGTCCTTACCGGACGGCGCCTTGATCAAGACATTTGACAAACAGGAAGATAACATTAATTCGGTAGCCATCAATCCTGACGGAACCCTACTGGTTTCAGGGTCTTCGGGTGATAAAAACAAACTGTGGTCTTTGCCGGACGGCAAGTCGCTCAAGACTTTGGAAAAACGCAAGGACGGGTTTAGCCGGATTACTTCGCTTGCCTTCAGCCCGGACGGTACGCTGCTTGCTTCGGGGTCTTCGGATAAAACAGTCAAACTGTGGTCTTTGCCGGACGGCGCTTTGCTCGATACATTGGAAGAACACAAAAGCGGGATTGCTTCGGTAGCCATCAGTACGGACGGCACGGTGCTGGCTTCGGGGTCTGATGATCAAACAGTCAAACTGTGGTTTTTGCCGGACGGCGTATTGCTCAAGTCACTGGAAGGACACAAAAGCAGGGTTGCATCGGTAGCCTTCAGTCCGGACGGTACGCTGCTGGCTTCGGGGTCTGATGATAAAACAGTCAAACTGTGGTCTTTGCCGAATGGACATTTGATTAAGACATTGGAAGAACACAAAAGCGCGATTGCTTCGGTAGCCATCAGTACGGACGGCACGGTGCTGGCTTCGGGTTCCTCAGATACAACAGTCAAACTGTGGTTTTTGCCGGACGGCGTATTGCTCAAGTCCCTGGAAGGACACAAAGACAGGATTACATCGGTAGCCTTCAGTCCGGACGGTACGCTGCTGGCTTCGTGTGATACGGGCGGATATATACGTTTATGGAGTTTGCCGGAAGGAAAACACCTGACCTGCCTGATGGATTTGGAGGCATCCCCGCCGTCGGCAAAAGGAATTACCGTGAAAGCGACAAATGAATACGGTCAAACCGTAACTTACACACTGCCGTGCGGCTCGCCGATTCCGGCAGGAGCAATCTGTACCTGTAACTGCGTGCCGGGGTCTTATTCTCCCCCTGCTCCCAAGGCAATTCCCCAAAGTAGCGGCGGCAGTTACTGTTCATGCAATAAGGTCTGTACCTGCGTACCTGTGTATTATTAAATATTGAAAAATAAATAACTTATAAATGTTAAGTCCCGAAAAAAATAAAACTTGTAAAGGTTTGAATTATGGAGAGTGTATTCCGTCAGGAATGCAATCTTTTCTCCCACCCATTTTTGTTCCTGGTGGAACATCCCATCATTGACACGACAATATGTTGTTTATTTCACATGCTTATTAAATTATTGATAGAAACAGAAAATGAAATACAAAGCCAACCCCACCGCGCTACCCCGCCTGTCAGCCGAAGTCTTTTCCATTCCGCTGGATGGAGAGCGTTACCTGATTTACGCTCCGCTCCGGCGGGCAGCCTTTGTGGGCAATGCGCAAACCGTGAACTTCCTGGCGGGTCTGAAAGCAAATATCCATGACGCTGCCGCCGACCCGGACGGCTCGCTTGCGGATTTTCTGAGACAGATCGAAATGGTTGACGCCGAACCGGAAACACCTCCGGCGGAACGCTTTACCGGTACGCCCGAACCCTGCGCCCTGACGCTGCTGCTCACAACTTCCTGCAATTTGCGCTGCACCTACTGCTATGCCTCCGCCGGCGATACGCCTCAACAATCCATGCCGTTGCACGTGGCGAAACGCGGTATTGATTTCATCATAGCCAATGCCCTCCGCAAAAAGGAGTCGCATATCGAACTGGGTTTTCACGGCGGCGGAGAGCCGACACTCAACCGGCGCACGATGACCGGTGCGCTGGCTTATGCGCGCGAACGGGGTGAAGCGTTGGGGTTGGAGGTTACGTCGCATTGCGCTACCAACGGCATTTTGACCGACCGGCAAATCGAATGGATGACCGCCAATTTGCAGGGAGCAAGCGTATCGTTCGACGGCTTGCCCGAAATACACGATGCGTACCGCAAAACCGCTTCGGGCGGGGATTCGAGCCGGCGGGTGATGCACACGCTCCGACGGTTTGACGAAGCAGGTTTTCCCTACGGTATCCGTGTTACCGTAACTGCCGGACAGATTCCGAAAATGGCAGATTCGATTGATTTCATCTGTACGCATTTCCGTACGCCGCGTATTCAGGTAGAACCTGCCTATCGGATGGGACGCTGGAAAGACGCGCCTTCCGCCGAGACCCGGGAGTTCATCGCAGGCTTTCGTGCAGCACAAGCCCGCGCCCGTAAACACGGACGGAACATTTACTTTTCCGGCGCCCGCGCAGGGTTGTTGACCAACCATTTCTGTGCAGTTAGCCGGGATTTATTCGCGCTTTCGACCGGCGGAACGGTAACCTCCTGTTTCGAGGCGTTCTCGGAACAGCAACCGATGGCTGATATTTTCTTCTACGGTAAGCCGGATGATCAACCGCATGGCGGCTATCAATTCGACATGGAGCGGCTGGAAAACCTGCGCAATCAGTCGGTTGACCGGCGGAAATACTGTAGCGGCTGCTTTGCCAAATGGAGTTGCGCGGGCGACTGCCATTACAAAGCCACGCTCATAAACGGCAGCGGTGAATTTGCCGGTACCGATCGCTGCCATATCATCCGCGAACTGACAATTGATCAAATATTGGAACGCATAGCCGGGGCGGGCGGTCTGTTCTGGCATGAGCAGCCCGAAGAAACAGCCGGATATTGTCAGCGGGATGAACACAAATTATTTGAAACAGATTATGAACTACACTCTAATAACTACACTCTAAATTAACCGCTCCGCAAGGGGCACAAAAAAAGTAAAGACATGAACAGAAAAAAGATTTATTTAAGACAAGCCTTTGTTTCGTTGCTGGCGTCCGTTTTCGTTTTCGGCGGATGCAGGAAAGACGATGACGAACTCGATTCCGGCGACGGAGTCGGCAGAAAGATTACGGCAAAAGTGGAAAACGGCAACCGTTACGATTTCGATGAAGTCAAGGCGGTAACGTACTACGGTTTTTCAGACAATTCCGCAGTGCTGGCAGAGACGGATTACGCGGGCGGCGGGTTTACCCTCCAATTGCCCGAAACGGTGGATGACAGGTATTTGTCCCCCATGGAGGACTATGCGGATATTCTTGAAAAAAGCCTGTCGGAGTTGGTGGGTTTCAGTTTGAAATTCAATGCGGAACTCAGTGAAGAAGATGTAAATGGAACTGTTGCTGCCATTGAAGCACACAGGTCAGGAGACAAGGAAGGCGATTTCTTTTACATGACCCTGACGGAAAACGAATCCGTAACACGTTATACCATGACGATTGCCGAAGGCATTTTTATGTATAGCGACAAAAGTTGCAAGATAACCGGCTCCTCCTCCGAGGACCGGCTCATTGATGGAATTGAAGCCTGGATAAACACAGCGGCAAACGCATCGCTACGCAAAGGGTGGAACATCTTATATCTGACGGAAACGGTGGAAGCATCCAGAGTAACACAAATCATAACCGTGACGATGACGATCTCTTCCGATGAGCCCGCCGGCATGAAATGGTATTTTGAAGACGACATACCCGAACCCGAATTATTAAGCAGCGCCGCAACCTTCTCCCCGGAGATACGGAAGGCGGTTTCCAACTGTACCGGCTTCCTCCGCAAAACAAAAACAGAAGACAAACTCTAACAACTACACTCTAAACTCTAATAACTACACTCTAAACTAACCGCTCCGCAAGGGGCACAAAAAAAGGAAAGATATGAAAAGAAAAAATGTAAAAAAAGGAAAAAGCCTGTGGAGAAGCATATTCATAGGCTCCGCCGTGATGATGACGGCGTTGATGTTATTGACAAACTGCGGTTCCCGGAGAGCCGCCGAAAGTACGTATGGCGATGTTGAAGCGCAAAGTTCCGAATACGAACTGACGGACGATTGCGCCCTGTTGCACATCTACCGTCCCGGCTCCATGATGGGCATGGCAATCAGTTACGACCTGCATCTGGGCGACGAAGTGATCTTCCGCGTGAAAAACAAAAGTAAAACGACCATCCGGATTACGGAGGAAGGACTGAAAACGTTGTGGGCAAAAACCGAAACAAGGGAAGAATTGCCTGTTGATATTCAGTTGGGGCACGAATATTACATCCGCTGCGGGCTGGGCATGGGCGCCTTCGTCGGCAGACCGCG
>JAITMT010000216.1 GCA_031277235.1 Tannerella sp. | reverse complement strand
TCGCAAGCCGTTGCAATGGGAAAGGAGCCCAGTATCGTAGGCTACAAAATCCGTATCTGGCGCAGTCCCGATTTGGCAACATGGGAACCTTTCGGCGTGCAATTCTCGCTCGAAGAAGGATATTGGGCGCAAAAACATCCCGAAGATTTTGTCAAAGACAGCGGTAAAGAATGGTTTGTGTGGGCGCCCGAAATGTTTTATGCAGACGGGAAATGGATATTTGTTCATACTTCTCCCAGCCCCTATAAGGATGGTGCAAACCTCATTGTATCCGACGGTTTGGCGCATGGCGAACTAACTTTTCCCATGGGCGACGATATGCTCAAGAAACACGATCCCTCGCTTTTCCTTGACGACGACGGAACATGGTACCTCACCTGGGCGAATACGTTCATTGCTCCCTTAAAACCGGGATTCAGCGGATTGGCAGCCGAACCTGAAAGAATTGATCCAAGCGACCGGATCATCGGACACGAAGGAGCAACCATCCGGAAAATCGGCAACAAATACGTGCTTTTCGGAACGGCATGGTCAACCGATAAACCGCGTAAAGGTTCGTACAACCTTTATTACTGCACAGCCGACAAAGTAACCGGACCTTACAGCGAAAGACGTTTTGCGGGCCGTTTTCTCGGACACGGAACGCCTTTTCAGGACAAGGAAGGGCGCTGGTGGTGCACCGCTTTCTACAACGCCAATGTTCCACCGTTACCAAGCGATGGCATTCAACAAAAAGACTTGAGCGAAACGGCGCAAACCATCAACGAACAGGGGACTACAATCGTTCCTTTGGAGGTGAAAATACTTGACGACGGAGACGTCTATGTCCGCGCCATTGATGACCGGTATGCAACCATCGGTCCCGACGAAAAAGAAAAAGATAAATTAAAATAAGGATGAAGGCAACCAAACTTTTGGCAGTTTCACTCATGGGCGTATCTACTGCGGCAATCGCCCAGACAAAACCCAATATCGTGCTGATTATAGGCGATGATTGCCGTTACCAGGATTTGGCATGTTATGGCAGTAAAGACGCAATTACCCCGAATATTGACAAACTTGCCGACGAAGGATTGAAATTCAACCGCTTCTTTCAGGCAACAGCCATGAGTTCTCCGACCAGGCATTGCCTGCTGACAGGCATTTATCCTGTCCGCTCGGGGGCTTATCCGAACCATACGTTCATTAAGGACGATATTACGACCCTCCCCAAGTATCTGAAAGATGCAGGTTACCGCGTCGCTCTACAAGGCAAACGCCATATTGCACCCGAAAAGGCTTTCCCGTTTGAATATCTTAGCGGCGGAGGCGCCAATGTCGATATTGACAGAATAGAACCTTTTATAGCCGATGCGGTGGCGGCGAAAGAGCCTTTCTTTTTATTTGTGGCGTCGCACGATCCGCATTCCCCGTGGACAAGAGGCGACCGCTCGCTTTTCGATGCCGATAAAATCACCCTGCCGCCCTATTTGGTGGATACGGAAAAGACAAGGGAAAACTACGTTAATTATCTTGCTGAAATCAATCAGTTAGATACGGACGTCGGCAAGGTGGATGCGCTTATCAAGAAATACGGACTGGACAAAAACACCATTTTTATATTCACCAGCGAGCAGGGACATTCGTTTCCATTTGCCAAATGGACATGCTATGACGCAGGACTTCATACCGGATTTATTGTCCGCTGGGACGGTGTTACTCAACCGGGAACAACAACAGATGCGCTCTGCGAGTATGTGGACGTAACTCCTACCCTGTTGGATATAGCCGGAGCCAAAATTCCGAAAAATCTGGACGGAAAAAGTTTCCTCAAAGTGATACAGGGAAAGACCGACAAGTTCAAAGAATATGTTTATTCCCTGCATACCACACGGGGAATTATTAATGGATCGGAATATTACGGAATACGTTCCGTGCGTAACGGTACGTTCCGGTACATTCTTAACCTCACGCCGGAGGCGGAATTTAGAAATGCGGCAACGGCAAACAAAGATGCGGTATGGCAATCGTGGCTTCAGAAGGCTAAAACAGATGCGTTCGCACAGCAACAGGTAAACAACTACCAACACCGTCCCGCCGAGGAACTTTACAACACCGCAACCGATCCTTTCGAAATGAACAACCTCATCAACGATCCCCGCTATGCGAAAGAGGTGAAAATGCTGCGCAAAAAACTTTCCGCATGGATGAAACAGCAAGGCGACGAAGGGCAGGCTACCGAAATGAAAGCGCTGGAACGCCAACCGAAAAATGTAACAAATGACGACTAAATACAAGACAATCAAATGAAAATTTTCCTGAAAAGCATAGGAATGACGCTGGCTTGCGCATCGCTTGCGGCAACAGCGCAAACGAAACCCAATGTCGTGATCATCCTCGCCGATGACTTAGGCTGGGGCGACGTCGGCTTTCACGGTAGCGACATCGCTACGCCAAACCTCGACAGACTCGCAGCCAAAGGCATCCAACTCGATCGGTTTTATACCGCTCCGGTGAGTTCGCCCACGCGCGCCGGACTGATGACCGGACGCTATCCGAGCCGGTTCGGCATACGCAAGACGGTTATCCCCCCGTGGCGCGAGTATGGGCTCGACGAAACGGAAGAAACGCTGGCTGACATGCTGGGCAAGGAGGGATACGCCAACCGGGCGATGATCGGAAAATGGCACTTGGGACATGCTCGCCGGGCTTATTATCCGCTGAACAGGGGCTTTACCTATTTCTACGGTCATCTGAACGGAGCCATTGATTATTTCACCCATTTCAGGGACGGCGAATTGGACTGGCATAAAAATTGGGAATCGTGTTATGATGAAGGCTATTCAACGGATTTGCTTAGCGACGAAGCCGTAAAATTCATCAATCAACAGCGTGCAGATTCTCCCTACCTGCTCTATTTAGCCTATAACGCTCCGCACGGTCCGCTGATGGCAAAACCGGAAGACATTGCCGTGTATGCCGCCAATCCCAAATTTGCCAAAGACGGGAACAACCTCACGAAAGCCGAATTAAGGAATTGTACCTATGCGGCGATGGTTACCTGCATGGACAGGGGCATCGGAAAGGTGTATGAAGCGCTGGAACAATCCGGTCAATTGGATAACACGATTGTATTGTTTTTCAGCGACAATGGTCCCGCCGGAGAAGGTTCGGCGCTGCCTCACCGGGGAAGAAAATTTCAGGAATGGGACGGTGGCGTGAGAGCGCCGGCGTTTATTTTATGGAAAAACGGCTTGAAGGAACAAAGGATTGTAGATCAGGTAACAGGGTACATTGATGTCCTGCCGACCCTCCGCGATATTTTAGGCGTCAAGTCATCTCCACAAAAAGAATTGGACGGAATTTCCGTTTATCCGGTACTCAAAGGCGAACGCGACTCCATTGAACGCGACTTGTATCTCGGATGCGGAACCATTGTCAATCAGGATTATAAATTGATTCTTCCGGGACAAAATCCGCAAATGAAGATGGTGAAGGAAGATTTTTTCATCTCGTACAAGGATGATCCATACGAGAATGAAAACAGTAAAGATGCCAATCCGCAGGAAATGGCGCGACTGAAAAAACTCGTGCTGGAGTATGACGCCATTCCGGCGGCTGTGGATGAATCAAACTACGACGAGGGACGGGAAGGATTCAAGCCTCCGCACGAATGGAAAGTGATCAAACCGTAAAAATAAAATGAAAATACCGTTTCTTTTACTCGCGTTCTGTTTTTGGCAGTTTGGCATATCGGCGCAAAAAACTGCCGGGGGCTATGTTTTTGAAGATGTCAATAATAATGGTAAAAAAGACCGCAACGAAAAAGGCATTGCCAAGGTCGCGGTTTCAAACGGAGAGGATGTTGTAATAACCGACGCCAAGGGAAAATATCAACTCCCGATTGGCGACGACAATATTATCTTTGTTATCAAACCGTCCGGATTCAAAACGCCGGTTGACGATAAAAATCTACCGGTTTTCCATTACAATTACAAACCGTCCGGATCTCCCCGGGATCTGAAATATGAAGGAATTTCTCCAACCGGCGCTTTACCGCAATCCATTGATTTTGCACTCGTCAGAAACAGCGAAGAGAGCGACAATTTCCGCTTCTTTGCCTTTGGCGACCCGCAGGTAACCAATCCGCAAGAAGTGGATTATTTCAAACGGGGCATCGTTGACGAAGTAAAAACCGTCAAGGAGATTTCATTCGGCATCAGCCTCGGCGACGCCGCAAACAACAATCTCGACGTCTTCCCGCTGTATCGCGATGCCGTAGCCGAAATGGGCATTCCCTGGTACAATGTGAAGGGAAATCACGACCGGAATGCCGACGCCACGGACGATAAATATGGCGACGAAACCTTCGAATTATTCTTTGGACCGGCAAATTATGCTTTTCAATACGGTAAAGTGCATTTTTTTATTCTCGACGATATTATTTCTCCTTCGCCGGTTAAGGAGTTGGATTATATCGGCGGCTTGCGGGACGACCAGTTCAAATTCATCGAAAATTACCTGAAATTGACGGATAAAAACGACCTCCTGATCTTTTGCGTGCATATCCCCGTTTCGTTCACTCCGCGCAGTTTTGGCAACGCCGATCGCCTCCGGTTCTTCGATCTTCTGAAGGGGCACGAAAACGTACTGATGCTTAGCGCCCATACACACGTCCAGAAACAACTGTTCTCGGAAAAAACGCTCGGCTGGGACGGCGAAAAACCGTTTCACGATTTCAATGTCGGCACGACTAACGGAAACTGGTACTCCGGAGAATTTGACAACGCCGGCATACCGGTATCTACCATGGCGGACGGAACTCCGAAAGGATATGCCATCGTGAATATCGAAGGAAACAAATATACTTTCGATTACAAAGTCGCCGGCAAACCTGCGGACTGTGTGATGAATATCTATTGCCCCAAAGTGGTGCCGCAAATGCGGCATAATCCATATGCGGTGTATGTCAATTTCTTTCTGGGAACGGGGAAGGATAAAGTCGAATACCGCATTGACGGTAAAATCTGGAAAGACATGCAACCGGTCGAGGAATATGACCCTTATTTTATCTATCTGTCGCAACGGTGGGATTTCAGCGAAACCCTTTTACAGGGTCGCCGTCCGGGGCTTCCAAGCAGATGTACTCACCTGTGGAAGGGAAATATCAACACAACGCTCGACACGGGCGAACATCAAATAGAAGTACGTGTAACCGACATGTTCGGCAGAACGCATCTGGAAAAAACGGTGTACCGTATCGAAAAACCGTTTTTCTGAAACAAAAACAAATAAACATGAATATTTTAGCGGTTTTATTGTCTTTCATGATTTCTACTTCCTGCGCCGACCATCAGGATGACGCCTCCGAACCGGTAAAATACCATAATCCGGTCATTCGGCAAAATGTTCCCGACCCGACCGTTATCCGCGTGGATGATTATTTTTACGTTTACGGAACCGAAAATGCCCGTATGCATATACCCATTTACCGTTCATTGAACTTGACGGATTGGGAACCGGCAGGCGCGGCTTTTACCGACGAAACCCGTCCGGACTTTGAACCGAAGGGCGGATTGTGGGCGCCGGACATCAATTACATCAACGGAAAATATGTACTGTATTATTCCATGTCGGTGTGGGGCGGCGAATGGACATGCGGCGTCGGAGTAGCGGTAGCCGACCGTCCCGAAGGTCCTTTTACCGATTTGGGAATGCTTTTTCGCAGCAATACCATCAACGTGCAAAATTCCATTGATCCGAATTATGTGGAAGACAGCGGCAAAAAATACCTGTTTTGGGGAAGTTTCCATGGAATATACGGCATCGAATTAACCGGCGACGGGTTGAATCTCAAGGAAGGCAGCGAAAAACGGCAGGTTGCCGGAACGGCATACGAAGGGACTTACATCCATAAACGCGGGAAATATTATTACCTGTTTGCCTCCGTCGGCAGTTGTTGCAAGGGCTTGAAAAGCACTTATACTACAGTCGTAGGGCGATCGGAAAATCTGTGGGGTCCTTATGTGGACAAACAGGGGCGACCGATGATGGAAAACCATCATGAAATACTCATTCGCAAAAACGACGCGTTTGTGGGCGTGGGGCATAATTCGGAAATCGTGCAGGACAATGCCGGCAACGATTGGATTTTCTATCACGGCTTTTGCGTGGACGCACCCCGCGGACGAAAACTGTTTCTGGATAAAATCGTATGGATGGACGACTGGCCCGCGATAGCCGGCGCTGTGCCTTCCGGCGAAGCGGACGTTCCGGTGTTCTAAAATAAGATTCAACATTTGATACGAATTATTAAATCATTTATTCACAGAACTGTTTCAAAATCCGATAAATATGAAAAACATCATCGCATTAAGCATTTTATCCGCCTTTTTCATGGCTTGCGAGCCTGCCGTCCGTCAGGCGAAAATCATCAAAAACGACCTTCGTGCACCGGCTTATCCGCTGGTAACCATTGACCCGTACACCAGCGCATGGTCGTTTACCGATCAACTTTTTGACGATCCCGTCAGGCACTGGACAGGGGCAAATCTCCCGCTGACAGGCGCGATTCGCGTTGATGGGAAAGTGTACCGGTTTATGGGAACGGAAGCGCCCCGTATGGAATATATCGTCAAAATGGCTGAAGCCGACGCCTGGACGGGACGATATACTTTTGTCAAACCGAAGGAAGGATGGCAAAATCCCGATTTTGACGACTCCAAATGGGATGAAGGTACGGCTGCTTTCGGAACAGCCGGAGAAACAGCCGTTAAAACCGTTTGGCAAGGCGACGGATCCGAAATCTGGATACGCCGTGAAATCGTTTTGGACGAAGACCTTACCGGAAAGAACGTGTTTGTCGAATTTTCGAGCGACCATGCGCTTACATTGTATATCAACGGCGTAAGCGTAGTGCAGGCAGGCAGGAGGCGGAAAAACGCGCCCGTTCCGAAAGAAGCGCTAAAGACGCTTCAAAAAGGTAGAAACGTCATTGCAGCCTACGGTTGGAATCGAGACGGCGCCGCACTGGCTGATTTTGGTCTGTCGTATGAAGCGCCGGTTGAACAACAGATGGAAACCGTTGCCGTACAAAAGTCGGCTGATGTTCAGGCAACACAAACCCGCTACAGTTTCACTTGCGGTCCGGTTGATTTGCAAATCACCTTCACCGCGCCGCTGCTGATGCATGACCTCGAACTTGTTTCGCGTCCCGTCAACTACATCACCTACGATGTAATCTCCAACGACGGACAGGCGCACCGGACGGAACTCTATTTCGAAGCGTCGCCCGAATGGGCTTTGGACCGGCCTTTTCAGAACAGCCGCAGTGAAAAGTTTGAAAAGGATGGATTGGCGTTTCTGAAATCGGGAAGTATTTCGCAGGATATGCTCGTGAAACGCGGCGATGACGTCCGCATTGATTGGGGATATTTTTATTTGTGCGCCCCGAAGGAAGGAACAACCGCCGCCGTTGGCGAAGACGTGGACATGCGCGCCGCCTTCGTAACCGGCGGACAACTGACAGCCTCCGCTCCCGCCGCCGATAACGCAAAACCGGCATTGACCCGCTCGCTTGGAAATATTAAGAAAGCCACATCGGGCATGGTGATGATCGGGTACGACGATTTGTATTCGATACAGTATTTTGGCGATAACCTGCGTCCCTACTGGAATGCCGAAGGTAACCGCACCATCGAATCGGTGTTCCGGCAATCCGCCGCCGAATACAAAAAACTGAAAGCCGCCTGCGACCGCTTTGATTACGACCTGATGACCCGCGCCACACAAGCCGGCGGGAAAAAATACGCCGAACTGTGCGCTTTAGCCTACCGTCAGGCAATCGCAGCCCACAAATTAGTGAAAGCGCCCAATGGCGATCTGCTGTTCCTTTCGAAGGAAAATCTAAGCAACGGCTCCATCGGAACGGTGGATGTGACTTACCCGTCGGCGCCTCTGTTCCTGTATTATAATGTAGAATTAGCCAAAGGTCTGCTCAATCATATTTTCTATTACAGCGAAAGCGGAAAATGGACCAAACCTTTTGCCGCGCACGATGCAGGCACCTACCCGTTAGCCAACGGACAGACTTACCGCGCCGACATGCCTGTGGAAGAAAGCGGCAACATGCTCATTCTCACCGCCGCCATCGCCACGATGGAAGGCAACGCCCGGTACGCCGAAAAACACTGGGACGTACTCACTACCTGGACGGATTATTTGGTTGAAAACGGTCTCGACCCCGAAAACCAACTCTGTACCGACGATTTTGCCGGACATTTCGCACACAATGCCAACCTGTCCGTCAAAGCCATCCTCGGTATCGCATCCTATGGACGGTTAGCCGACATGCTCGGCAAGAAAGACATCGCCGAAAAATACACCGCAATCGCCCGAAATATGGCTACGGAATGGGTGAAAATGGCTGACGATGGCGACCATTTTCGCCTCACTTTCGACCAGCCCGGCACATGGAGCCAAAAGTATAATCTTGTGTGGGACAAATTGATGAAATTGAACATCTTCCCCGAAACTGTCGTCGCGAAGGAAATACCGTATTATCTCACCAAACAGAACCCATACGGACTGCCGTTGGATAACCGCCAAACGTACACCAAAGCCGACTGGATTATCTGGACAGCCACCCTTGCACCGGATATAGCCACCTTTGAGCGGTTCATACAGCCCTTGCACCTGTTTATGAACGAATCCACCTCGCGCGTACCCATGACCGACTGGTACTGGACGGACAAACCCACGCAACGCGGATTTCAGGCACGCTCGGTAGTGGGAGGATATTTTATCAAGATGCTGGAAAAGAAAATGATGGAGAAAAATTAAATTACTTTTGCAAAAAATTCATATAATAAAAACAAAAATGTCATGAACAGAAGATATTTTTTACAAACAATAGCCGCTGCAACGGCAGCGATACCGTCTCTAAGTATTGACGGCATGAATCTACCGGAAGATCGGGAAGACAGCCATCCGGAATTGACCCGTCACAAAATCAAAACGGTAAAATATACGCAAATACAGTTGAGATATCCGCGGTTGGTTGGAAAAAATTCCCGATTGGACGTGCACGGTACGGGACCCAATGTAACGATATGCACGCTGACCACCGACCGGGGAGCGGAAGGAATCGGAATGCTGAGGGGAAATACCGAAAATGCCGACAAAGTATTTGCCGCGATAAAAGACAAATCTGTTTGGGAACTATTTCAACCCTCCCAGGGTACGCTTGATGAACGGCATCTGATTTTCGATTTTTGCCTGTACGACCTGGCGGGCGTCATCCTCAACAAGCCCGTGTATGCGCTGATGGGAGCCGAAAAACCCGTCGTTACCCGCTGCTATTCGGGCATGATTTATTTCGATGAAATGGAACCGGAAAACAATCCTGCCGGATTGGATAAAGTATTGGAAAATTGCCGCTACGATTATGAATATGGCTACCGTCAGTTTAAAGTTAAAATCGGACGCGGCGGCAAATGGATGTCGAAGGAAGAAGGACTCAAAACCGATATTGCCGTTACCGGGATGATTTTCGAAAACTTTCCCGATTGCGACATTCTGGTGGACGGAAACGACGCCTTCACGGTTGACTATTTCATTTCATATTTGGAAGGAATCAAGGATGTTCCGCTATTCTGGATTGAAGAACCGTTTCGTGAAACGCGCGAAAACTATGCCGGACTCAGGAAATGGCTGACAGATAACGGTCGCCGGAATACCTTGCTTGCCGACGGAGAAGCCAATCCCGACTTGGAATTAGCCCTTGAATTGGGCAGGGAAAAATTGCTCGACGTCTATATTGACGATATTGCAGGATACGGTATGACCCGCTGGCGAAAATTAGCGCCCCGTCTGCAAGAGATAGGCATGATGATGTCGCCTCACGCTTGGGGAAGTGCGCTCAAATCGTTTTACATTACACACCTCACGGGAGCATACGGTAATACGCCTACCATAGAGGGGGTTACCTGTTTTTCGGATGATATTGATTTAAGCGCGTACCGCCTCGTGAAAGGACGCATAACGCCTCCCTCCGCACCCGGATTCGGAATGAAACTGCTTAAATAATCATTTGTAAACAGTTTGTTTTTTGTCTTGATTATATAAATTATATTCATAAATCTAAATTAAAAGTATGAAAAGAATTGTTTTTTTTGTGGGTATTACCCTCCTGTCACTGAACGCTTCCGCTCAATGGAAGCCTGCGGGTGACAAAATTAAAACCGTGTGGGCAGACAAAATAGCCCCGAACAACGTATTGCCCGAATATCCGCGCCCGCTGATGGAGCGGACAGACTGGCAAAATCTGAACGGATTGTGGGATTATGCCATCCTGCCGGTCGGCGACAGGGAACCGTCCCGGTTCGACGGGAAAATACTCGTCCCGTTTGCCGTTGAATCAAGCCTTTCGGGCGTCCAGAAAACGGTTGGCGAAAAGCAGGAACTGTGGTATAAACGCACGTTTTCCATTCCTTCCGCCTGGAAAGGAAAAAATGTCCTGTTGCATTTCGGAGCCGTTGACTGGAAAACCGAAGTATTTGTCAATGATGTTAAAATAGGAACGCACACCGGCGGATATACGCCCTTTTGTTTCGACGTTACGCCCTTTCTGGGAACCGGCGAGCAGAAATTGGTCGTTAAGGTATGGGATGGAACCGATACGGGATTCCAACCGCGCGGAAAGCAGGTTGCCGAACCTCGCGGAATCTGGTACACGGCTGTAACCGGAATTTGGCAAACCGTCTGGCTGGAACCCGTCGGAGAAAAGCATATCGCTTCGATTAAATCCGTTCCCCATATTGACAACAACCGGCTATCAGTGGATGTCTGTACCCAAAATACACAACCGGCAGATATTGTCGAAGTGAAGGTGAAAGACGGCACAACAGTGATTGCCGCATCAAAAGCCGTGACCGGTCAAACCCTCGAACTGAATATCCCCGACGCTAAACTTTGGTCGCCCGAATCGCCGTTTCTCTACGATATGGAAATCATCCTTTACAGCAACGGTAAATCAGTTGACCGGGTGAAAAGTTATTGCGCCATGCGGAAGATTTCGACCAAACGCGATGCGAATGGCATTGTCCGTATGCAACTGAATAACAGGGATTATTTTCAATTCGGTCCTCTCGACCAGGGCTGGTGGCCCGACGGATTATACACGGCTCCTACCGACGAGGCGCTCGCATATGACATCCAAAAAACCAAAGATTTCGGATACAACATGATCCGTAAACACGTGAAAGTCGAACCTGCCCGCTGGTACACGCATTGCGACCGGCTGGGAATGCTTGTCTGGCAGGATATGCCCAGCGGAGACAAGGATCCCGTATGGCAACAAAACCAGTATTTTAGCGGCACCGAACTCAAACGTTCTCCCGAATCGGAAGCCAATTATCGCAAGGAATGGAAAGAAATCATGGATATGCTCTATTCCAATCCGTCCATAGTCGTTTGGGTGCCCTTCAACGAACGGTGGGGACAATTCAAAACGGAAGAGATTGCCGAATGGACAAAGGCGTATGACCCATCGCGACTGGTTAATCCGGCAAGCGGCGGAAATCACTATCCGACAGGCGATATGCTCGACCTCCATAAATATCCGGCTCCGGAATTGTTTTTTTATGATGCCGGAAGGGTAACCGTATTGGGCGAATACGGCGGAATCGGACTCCCGCTGGAAAATCATCTCTGGCAACCCGACAAGCGGAATTGGGGATATGTCCAATTCAAAAATTCAAAGGAAGTAACGGATGAATACGTTAAATTTGCCGAACAACTGAAAAAATTGATCAAGGCAGGTTTCTCCGCCGCTGTTTACACGCAGACCACCGATGTGGAAGGCGAAGTCAACGGATTGATGACCTACGACCGGAAAGTGATTAAACTGGAAGAAGACCGGCTCAAAAAAATCAATACGGAAATCTGCCGGATGTTGCCGAACGAGTGAGGCAATCGGCAAAAAGCATTAAAACTGCGCCTTGTCCGGCTTTTTCATATATCAGAAAAAGAAAGTATTTTTTATTTTTGGCGAGATTAGTACTCACATTTGAATGTTTTCATTTCTATGCGCCATTAGATGGAGAGTTGGAAGAGTGCTGGGAAGAAATAGCAGAAATTCAATGTAACTAAAGATAAAAAAGGCTGTTAAAAAACAGATTATGCTTAATATGCAGAAGACTTTTTTAACAGCCTTTTATTTTTCAAAAGTAACTGATAAATAGGAAAACTATGAAAAAGTTGATATTTATTTTAATGAGTATCCGTATATTCTCCTAAAATCCCGTTAGGGATGTAATATTGGTAGAAAAAAGGGTAATTCCGTGAAAAGCATGCCGTCAGGTACGCGACATGGGAAAACGATTCAGCATATTGCGTACCTGAAGGCACGCCGATTGAGGAGATAATCTGTTTTCTACCAATATATTGTCCCTAACGGGACAGATATATGAAACATCAATCATGGTATTACATGATTTTTTAGGGTCTTATACGGATATTCATATTTATTTTAATCATTGCCTCCCTTAGCAATTTCATATATGGACAGGCGGTAACTGAGTATTTTATAAATACAGTTATTCGGAAATAATCCATTCTTTATGCAGATGCCGCCTCCAAAAGCGTAGAATAGGAGAGGGCACATCAACCCCCGCCTGCACCGCAAAAATATGCCCGCAAGATTCCGGAACGAACTGACGGAGAAGAATTAAAGCAAACGACTGACCTTCTCCACAAATACATCTTTTGGCGCTGCGCCGACCTGTTTATCAATAACTTGTCCGTCCTTGAAAAATAATACGGTCGGTATGTTACGGATTCCGTAGGCGCTGACAATATCGGCGTTTTCATCCACATCTACCTTGCCGACAGTGATTTTGCCGTCATATTCCGTTGCCAATTCGTCAATCGTGGGTCCCACCATCCGGCACGGTCCGCACCATTCCGCCCAAAAATCCAATACTACGGGCTTGCCGCCGTCCAATACTTCCTTGTAATTTTCGTCTGTTACTATTAAAGCCATATTTTTTTTATTTATTAAGTTAATTAATTTAAAACCAATTCGTTATAATTCTGTAAATCTTCTACCGTCTCTGCCGTTTCACTGGTTGAATCCACCGATTTGGGCGTTACTTCTACATTATTTATATAGATTCTGCCGGTTTTCAGCATCGCAACCAACGAATCGAGCATTTTTTGCGTCACTTCAACGCCTGCGTTCTTTGAGAACAAATTTAGTGCCACATTTCGAGATTCGTCTATGACGTTGAAAGTCAATTTCGTATTTCCCTTAGTATCAGCGACAAGAAAAGAAATTGAATCTATCAGCATTTCGTCAATTTCATGGACAGGCAGCGAAATATTTAATTTTTCAACCAGTTTATCCTTTTCATCCTGCAACAGGGAAACGGCTTTTATCCTGAAATCAATGATGTGGGCGGCGTATTGCCTCGGCTCCATTTTTCCCCTGATAAACAGATACATACCCGGTTTACCGAACCTGGCGTAATCAATATAATCCTTCCCGAACAGCGGAATTTCTCCGCTACCGGAAAAATCTTCCAGCGTCAAAATTCCGTACGGTTTTCCCTGCTTGGTCATACCCTCGCGAAAGCCCGTTACAATGCCGCCCAACAGCAATTCCCTGTTTTGCAAACGCTCTTTTTCGGCAATTTCCGCCATTCCCGTATTACAAACGTAATTCAATATAACCTTATAATTATCAAGAGGATGCGCTGACAGATATATGCCTATCAATTCTTTTTCCCGATTCAACCGTTCCAGGTCGCTCCAATATTCGCAAACCGGAATTTTCGGTTTGGCAATTTCAAACACATCTTCCCCGCCGAAAAGCGAATTGGTGGCTTTGTTCTTATCCAATTGAAACTTAGCGCCATACCTGGAAAGCGTTTCCAAAAAAGTTTCCCCTTTCTCGTTGAGCGTAACCAACGGTTCCCGCCGAACTCCCAGATTGTCCAGCGCTCCCGAAAGCGCCAGACTTTCAAGCACTTTCTTGTTGCATGAAGTCAAATTGATGCGTTCAAAAAAATCGTAAATATCCTTGTAAAGACCGTTTTTTTCACGTTCTTCGATGATATTTTGCACCGCCCCTTCGCCGACCCCCTTAACGGCAACAAGTCCGAACCGGATATCACCCTTTTTGTTCACGCCGAATTTCCGAAACGATTCGTTCACGTCGGGACCTAGCACTTGCAATCCCATCGCTTTACATTCGTCCATAGACTTTGTTATTTCCTTGATATTCGACAAGTTACGGCTCAAAACTGCCGCCATGTATTCCGATGGATAATGCGCTTTCAGATAAGCCGTCTGGTAGGCGACCCACGAATAACAGGTCGCGTGGCTCTTGTTGAAGGCGTAGGATGCAAATTTTTCCCAGTCCGCCCATATTTTTTCGAGCGTTTTGCGGTTGTGTCCGTTAGCCTCGCCGCCGGAAAGAAACTTTTCCTTCAACTCCATCATCTTGTCTATCTGCTTCTTGCCCATCGCTTTACGCAACGTATCGCTCTGCCCGCGCGAGAAATTCGCCAGCAACCGCGACAAAAGCATCACCTGCTCCTGGTAAACCGTGATTCCATACGTGTCTTTCAGGTATTTTTCCATTTCGGGAATGTCGTATTTGATTTCTTCGCGCCCGTGTTTCCGCTTGATAAAGGACGGGATGTACTCCATCGGACCGGGGCGATAGAGTGCATTCATCGCGATAAGATCCTCAAATTTAGAGGGTTGCAATTCCTTCAGATATTTCTGCATTCCGGGAGACTCGAACTGGAAAGTAGCAATCGTTTTTCCGTTGCAAAACAGTTCATACGTCTTCGGATCATCTATTGGAATATGGTCAATATCAATATCTTGACCGGTTGTCAATTTAATATTCTGAATCGCTTCCTTGATAATGGACAGCGTCCGCAGACCGAGAAAATCCATTTTGATCAGTCCCGTTTCCTCAATCACCGAGCCTTCGTATTGCGTAACGAGCAGCGTTTCGCTGGTAGCCTTGTCTTCAACGGTTGCAATCGGCACAATATCAGATATATCCTGCCGTCCTATGATTACGCCGCAGGCATGGACGCCGGTATTCCGGACGTTGCCTTCGAGTTTAACGGCGTATTTCAACGTATCGCTGATTTGTGGATCCGGACTTTTGACTGCCTCCCGCAATTCAGGAATATATTTAATGCTATTTATCAGATTAATTTTCAACGGCTTACCATCAACATCGGGCAATCTGTCGGGCACTAATTTCGCCAAACGGTTGGACTCGGAAAGTGACAGTTTTTCCACCCGCGCAACGTCTTTAATCGCTGATTTTGAAGCCATTGTACCGTAGGTAATGATATGCGCCACACGGTCTTTTCCGTATTTATCTGTTACCCAGCGTAATACCTCGTCGCGTCCGTCGTCGTCGAAGTCAATATCTATATCGGGCATCGAAATGCGGTCGGGATTCAGAAAACGCTCAAACAGCAAATCGTATTTTATCGGATCTATATCGGTGATTCCCAGACAGTAAGCCACCACGGAACCAGCCGCCGATCCGCGACCCGGTCCAACGGAAACGCCCATTTTCCTCGCCGCCATGATGAAATCCTGCACAATCAGAAAATAGCCGGGATACCCCATTTTTTTTATCGTATTCAACTCAAAATAAATACGTTCCAATAAATCTTCCGACAAATCCCCGCCGTAACGGTTCGGACCTTTGGCTCGCTCCATCGTCAAATGTTCCAGATAGTCGGCTTCGAGTTTGATTCGGATCACTTTTTCGTATCCTCCGAGCCGTAAGTAATTGTCTGTCAGCGTATGACCGTCCTTGTCCAAATCGTTGAACTCGTTTATTAAGTCTTTGGTAGTAAATCTTTGACGGTAAGCGTCTTCCGTACCGAATGCCGGATCAATTTCAAAAAACGGCATCAGCGCCGAAGAATCAATATCGTAAAACTCAATTTTGTCCGCTATTTCAACCGTATTTCGCAGAGCCTCAGGAACATCGGAGAAAATCATGTTCATCTCGGCGGTCGTTTTCATCCATTCCTGCTTGCTGTAGCGCATGCGTTTCTGGTCGTTCAAATCCTTTCCCGTGCTGAGGCATATCAGACGGTCGTGCGCCTCGGCGTCGTCTTCGTTTGCGAAATGCACGTCATTGGTTGCAATCACCTTAATATTATGCTTTTCAGCCAGTTCCATCAGCACTTTGTTCACTTCCACCTGACGCGGATAAATTTCGCGGTCGGCGTTGGGATCATTCGTCTCATGACGCTGCAACTCAAGGTAATAGTCCTCGCCAAACAGATTTTTGAACCAAAGCACGGATTTTTCGGCTTCCGCAATCTGCCCGTGCATGATTAATTGCGGAATTTCGCCACCGAGACAGGCGGTAGAAACCACCAGACCTTCGTGATATTTCTCCAGTAACTCCTTGTCTATCCGCGGATTACGGTAAAAACCTTCCGTCCATCCCAGCGACACCATTTTAATCAGATTCTTGTAACCTTTCAGCGATTTGGCAAGCAACACCAGATGCCAGCCGCCGAGTTCGTCCTTTCCCGACTTGTTGAACCGTCCGTTGCGGGCGCAATAAGCCTCACAACCGATAATCGGCTTGAAAAGATGCGCTTTTTCTTCCGTGATTTTTCGCGACAGATTCCGAATTCTTTCGTCTTCTTCGGGCGTCGGATTTTCTTTCGCCAGCAGTTGTTGCATTTCCCTTTCGCAATCCTTGATGATACCGAGGTATTTGCTGTTTTTTTTCTTGACTTTATTGAAAAACTCCTTGATACCGAACATGTTACCATGGTCGGTAACGGCAATGGCGTTCATTCCGTCCTTTTGCGCCTTGTCAATCAGCGAATCAATAGACGCCTGCCCGTCAAGAAGTGAATATTGCGTATGTACGTGTAAATGTATAAACTTCTCCATAATGGTGCAAAGTTAGTCAAAAAAATGATGCGCGGGAAACAAAGTTTTCAACATGTCCGAAGTTAAACATTTCGGGATAATTTTTGCAAATATTTTTGCCAAAACAAAAATAAGTTGTAATTTTGCACCCGAATTTGAAGAAAATATTGTTCTATGGTGTAATGGTAACACGTCAGATTCTGGTCCTGAAATTCAAGGTTCGAGCCCTTGTAGAACAACAAAGAAAAGTCCGTTATTCCGCACTTGATACGGAATCTTCCAAAGAAATATGTAGTACTTTTATATCGCTGACAAAACCTCCCTTTCTACAATGATAGTTGGGATTTTTACGTTGCTTTTGTAAAATATTCACAATACGCTGAAATTCCGCAACTTTCGCATTTCGGTTTACGGGCGACGCAGACATAGCGACCGTGTAAAATCAGCCAGTGATGCGCTTTGGAAATCAACTTTTCGGGAATATATTTAACCAGTTCTTTTTCAGTGGCTAACGGCGTTTTACTGTCCGTTGTCAGTCCGATACGGTTGGCGACTCTGAAAACGTGCGTATCAACCGCCATCGCAGGCTTGTTGAATACTACCGACGCAATCACGTTAGCCGTTTTGCGTCCGACGCCCGGAAGTTGCTGTAAATCATCAATATCCGACGGAACTTTCCCGTCAAATTTCTCAATTAACATTTTTGCCATCCCTACCAGATGTTTCGACTTGTTGTTGGGATACGAAACGCTTTTGATGTATTCGTAAACCTCTTCAGGCGTGGATTTTGCCAGAAATTCGGGCGTGGGAAAGGACTTGTACAGTTCGGGCGTGATCATATTCACCCTTTTGTCCGTGCACTGCGCCGACAAAATAACGGCAATCAGCAATTGAAACGGGTCGCGATAGCGCAATTCCGTTTCTGCAACAGGTACATTTTTTATAAACCAGTCTATAACAGCCTTGTAGCGTTCTTTTTTTGTCAT
>JAITMT010000201.1 GCA_031277235.1 Tannerella sp. | reverse complement strand
TGCCCAATTCCTTGTTGACACAGTACAAACCGTGTACGCCGAAAACAGCAAACCTGCTGAGGATGTGCTGGGCGGCGCTTTCTTCTTCAACCTGCTCTTCTACATACCATTGCAGGAAGAGTTGCGTAGCCTTGTCATTTTCGGCAATCGCCAAATCTACCAGTTTATCAACCATTTCCGAAACTTGACATTCGTGATTGTACACATGCTCGAAAACCGACAGCGGACTCTCCCAGCTTGTCTGCACCGCGTCAATTGCCGAAACAACCACTTTTCCGCCGCGCGTCGCACCGTATTCCAACAGTTTGTGAGCGTGTTCCAGTTCTTCTGCCGCCTGTTTTTTCATCCAGTTGGCACAGCCCTCCAACCCTTGTCCTGCAAAATACATCGCCATCGATAAATAAAGATTCGACGACCACATTTCGGCTTGAATCTGCTTGTTAAAAGCATCTGTTAATTTTTCCGTAAATATCATACTATTTGTGTTTTAAAATATCAATATCTTTTGTAATCGTTACAAAGATAAACAGAAAAAACGATTTGACAAAAATTTCGCATCTGTTTGGATAAATTTTCTTCAATTTCTAATTGGATATCGTTTTTTTCGTCCATCCGGAACTGCCTTTCAATATCAACACGGTATTTTGCAACAGATTAACCGGATAACTCGCCTGTCCTGCCGGTTTCTGGATGTTGTGCAATAGCGTGCCGTTTATTGAATAAATCTGCACGGTTTCGGTAACGGGACTGTCAACAGACAGCATATTTCCGGAAATCAGAACTTTCACATTTGCCGAAATGTTCGGGTTGTTGGTCGGGAAATAGTTCAATGCCAATACTCCCGTCAGATCGAAACCTTCCCTGCCGGTGGGAGACGTAAATTCTGAAACAGTCGCCGTACTGCTTGTGCTGCTCAAAATGCCGTTGTTGTAGGAAAGGGCGGCGTTATCGAAAGTCGTACCGGCTCCGAAAGTTGCCTCGGCGGTATAGTTTCCTGCGCTGCCGGTGAGCGTAAAGGCGCTTGTCTGTTCTTCTCCGTCAAAAGAACCGAGGTTGCCAAAGCCTGTCAAATCCAATGCAAGCAATTGATTCCTTGCACAACCCAGATGTTGAAGATTGCTCAAGCCCGATATATTCAGAGTAGTCAGTTGATTGTCATTGCATTCAAGGCTCTGGAGATTGGTGAGGCTCGAAACATCCAGCGCGGTCAGTAGATTTTGGCTGCAACCCAAATATTCAAGATTTGTCACGTCCGATACATCCAGCGATGTAAACAGATTGGAAGTGAAATCCCAAAACCGGAGATTTGTCAAACCCGAAACATCCAGAGAAGCCAGTTGATTGTGATTGCAATCCAGATATTGAAAATTCGTCAAGCCCGAAATATCCAGCGAAGCGAGCCGGTTTTCTACACAATACAACAATTCAAGATTTTTCAGGGTCGATACATCCAGCGAAGTCAGTTGATTGTGATCACACCAGAAAGATTGAAGCCCGGTCAAACCTGAAACATCCAGCGTCGTGAGCTGATTGTCGTAGCAACGCATACTTTGCAACTTTGTCAAACCCGAAACGTCCAGCGAAGTCAGCCGATTGACGCCGCACCACAAATATTGAAGATTTTTCAAACTTGAAACATCCAGCGCGGTCAGCCGGTTAGCTTCGCAATTCAACTCCTGAAGGCTTGCCAAATCCGATACATCCAACGTCGTAAAGCGATTCTCAAAACAATTCAACACTTGAAGATTTGTCAGACCCGACACATCCAGTCCGGTCAGTTGATTGCGGAAACAAACCAGACTGAGCAGATTTGTCAAATCCGGAGCATCCAGTGCAGTCAGTTCATTATCGGTGCAACTCAACGTTACAAGCCCGGTCAAACCTGAAAGAGCCAGTTCGGTCAGTTGATTACGGTCGCAAACCAGACTTTGCAGATCTGTCAAATCCGACACGTCCAGCGCAGTCAGTTGATTGTCGTTGCACCACAAATTTTGGAGATTTTTCAAATTTGAAACATTCAGCGAAGTCAGTTGAGTGTTTGAGCAATTCAAATCCGTAAGATTTGCGAGGTCTGAAACATCCAGCGTAACAAGTTGATTATCCGAACAAACCAACACTTTCAGGTTTGTCAAGCCGGACACACCCGGCGAAGTGAGAAAATTGTCGTTGCAATTCAGAATTTGCAGATTTGTCAAGTCCGAAATCTCCAGTGCAGTCAGTTGATTGGAAGAACAAATCAGCGATTGAAGACTCTCCAAGCCCGATAAATCCAGCGAGGCGAGTTGATTGTTATTGCACCACAGGGTTCGAAGTTCCCTCAAATCCGACACATCCAGCACGCCTGTCAGGGATTGATAAGAGATATCCAGTATGACGATGCGCTTGTCCTCCGTATCCTCCGACCAAAAGCAGCCTGTCCAGTCGGCAGGCTCGTCCTTTGTCCACTGCAAGCCGTTGTTGTCTATCATGCTATGAATCACGGCAATGTCGCCGGGATTATAGGTTTGCCCTTTCGTTTGCGCCGAAAAGAAAAGAACGGCGCACAAAAAGAAAAAAAATTGTTTCTTCATCAGTTGTAAATTTTAATTTGTCAGTATAGCTAAAACTCTCAAAAAATCAGTGCAAACATAAGCATTATTTATAAATTAACCATAATATAGAATGATTAAATGATATTTTTTATATAATAATTTTATTATCAATAATTTAAATAGTAAAAACACAATAAATGTCCACCTTCTTCCAAAAGATTAATCATAGCGGAATCCAATACCGGTTTTTTATTGAATGAATTGTATATGTCCAGATTTAACCAACCAACGATGTATTTTTTATTGGAAAATAATGGCATATAGATGTCTGTATAATTAATTTTCATATCCACCAAGTCGTAAATATAATATTCGTCAGTATCGGTATTGTATAAAAAAGTGGCTTTATTTTGTCCATTAAACATTTTGCCTACCCAATGGTTATTTACCCGAAATGGAGTATCGTAAAAATACATAAAATGTCTTCGTTTTCTTTCTCCGGTCATTTTCGCATAATCATTTCGAATATCAATCGGCGGTATATTGGAACCAAAATCGAACAAAACTCCACCAATTAGTTCTCCATCTTTTGAAAACGAATATATACTGTCATTTATCAATTTATTATAAAAAATTGTATCTTGAACCTCCTGAAATACGTTATCCGTCATTTTGTTGTCAAGATAATTTTTAGTGTATGGAAAGAAAGAAGATTTTACTTGAAAATTCGAATCAGTCAATATTACCTGATAAAGGTTATCTTCTTTTGCCAACGAAAACAAATATTTTTGACTGGTTAAAAGTTTAAAACCATCTGCCCGAAATGGTGTTTCCTTTTTTTGAAGGAAATTACCATGTACATCATATTTTAATATCTGTTTTGTTGCCCTATCATAGATTTGAACACCCGTTGAATCCACGTCGAAATCCCAAAGTCTGACATAGTCTTCCGGACCTCCGCCTCTATTTCCTATTTTTCTTACAAAATTCCCTGAATTATCAAAAACGAGTAACGAGTTAGTTACCCATACATCAAGCAAATAAATATAATTTTCCTTTATAATAAGTTTGTTGATTGTCGCAAAAAGAAAATCATCTTCTTCTTTCAGAGGTAAAAAAGAGATACTGTCAACAAAATTCGACAATAAATCTATATTTTTGTTCTCTAATTTAAGAATATGAATATTATTACTGACAAAACTGTTTTGTCTCCGTTTATTTCCGTTGAAACTACAGGCACACAGAAATATAATTAAAAGAACCGAAATAAAATATTTCATAAATTTATAGTTGAAACGCACATTCAAGTTACAAATGCAACTTTTTCGTTGCAAAGATAATTCAAAAAAAATTCATGGGGCGTTAAAAATCCCAATTTTTCCGTCAATTTTTTAATCCACTCTATCAAGCCGACTCTGTCCGTGATAGTGAGCAGGGCTTCCCGATGGTTCTTGCTGATGACCGTATCAATTTCCAAATCTCCCAAACGCACCTTTTCATTGACAATTTCCGGACGCTCATTTATACTGACACGGTTCCTGATGATGCCGCGAAAACTTTTGTAATCTCCCCGCTTTTTATACCTTTTACCCCTGTTCCTCAAATGTTTACGCAGGTTGTCTCCCTGTTTTTTCTCAGATTTCTTTTCTTGACATTCCCGCTTCCGGCATCGCGGAAATTTCGCACCTTTGCGCCCCGGTTAAATGTCCCATATTTTTCAACTTTTTAAGACGGAGGGCAAAATTAGATATTTTTTCCTTTTGTCAGGGAAGGAAGGGAATTTTTTTCTCTCTTTCCGTCAATAAAAAATTTTATGACTGATCAATGCCTCCGAAAAGTTGAATTTACGATATAAAGTTCAAAAATTCAAGGTTCAAAGTTCAAAACCTCGAACATCGAACCTTGAACTTTGAATCTTGAACTTTAAACTTTGAACCTTAAACCTTGAACTTTGAACCTTAAACTTTAAACCTTCAATCCACAAGGTCAATGGCATAATGTCTCGTAGCCCCCGTTCCGGGATAGAAACCCTTGATTAGCAATCCCTTTTCATCGGTTTTGCCCTGCAGGATTTTATCCACCAGCGTATAGAAATCTTCGGGCGTTTCAATCTTTTCGTCATTGACAATCATGATTACGAAACCTTTCTTCATGCCGCATTCCTGAATCTTTCCCTTGGATATGTTGCTGACTTCGATGCCGTAACTTACGCCGTATTCCTGTTTCTGCTTGTCGCTCAGCGCCTTGAAGGCTGCTCCGAGTATTTCGGCGCTGTTGCTGCCGCCGCCTTTCACGATTTCCGTATTGCCTTGCATATTGCGCAGTTCAACGGTAAATTCCTTTTGCGTACCGTATCTGTCCACCGTAATCTTCACTTTATCACCCGGTTTGAACTTGATAATCTGCTCCTGCAAATTGTTCGGCGAAGTTACCTTGACGCCGTTCACCGCCGTGATCACGTCGCCTATTTCGATACCCGCTTCCTTAGCCGAACTGCGCATGGAAAATTCTCCCACGTAAGCGCCTTCCAGCGCCTGAATCTTCGTATCTGTATTCTTTTTTATCGATTCGGGGTCGCCAATGATGACGCCCAGCATACCGCGCTGAACGGTTCCGTACTGTTTCAAATCGCTCACGACCTTGCCTGCAATGCTGATCGGGACGGCGAATGAATAGCCTGTAAATGTACCTGTTTGCGAATAAATTGCCGTGTTGATACCGACTAATTCGCCTTTCGTATTGACCAAAGCGCCGCCGCTGTTACCCGGATTCACAACCGCATCGGTTTGTATGAACGACGAGATTTTGTCTCTCTCGCTTTCGCCGGTCATGATGGAACGTCCTTTGGCGCTGACGATTCCCGCCGTTACGGTCGAATTCAGATTGAACGGATTGCCGACTGCCAGCACCCATTCGCCTACTTTCAAATCATCGGAATTGCCAAATGTAATCGGCTGTAAGTCATTGGCTTCAATTTTAATCAAGGCAATGTCCGTCATCGGGTCTGCTCCGATAACTTTTGCCGTAAAAGAACGTTTGTCGTTGAGTGTTACCTGAATACTGTCGGCTTCGTCAACGACGTGATTGTTGGTAATAATGTACCCGTCGGTCGAAATAATCACGCCCGAACCCAAACCTTTGCGCTGCTGCGGCTGACGGGGCTGGCGATCGCGGTATCCGTTGCCGGGACCGAAAAACCATTCAAACGGGTCGAAATA
>JAITMT010000183.1 GCA_031277235.1 Tannerella sp. | reverse complement strand
CGGTAAATCGGCTGTATTAACGCATTTTGAAAATGAAATATTAAAGCGGTTATGCCTGAATATCAACCATATCATTGACGTCAAAAATCTGTTGGAATATCTCTGGTACGACGACAGCTCCTATAACCGGAACAGTCTGCACGGATATATTCACAAACTGCGAAAATTGCTGTCGGACGACGAAAGGGTGAAAATTATAAATTTGAGGGGAATAGGGTATAAGATTGTTTGTCAGATGGATATATAATGTAAAGGAAAAAAATTACCGTACCTTTGCTCCGGCAGATAATATGTCCGCCGGGGCAAGGGAACGGTAAATATAAACTCTTACGCAAGAAAGAGTTTCTCAGTCCTTAAAACCTATTTTGCCATGAGTTCCATCGCAAAACGGCTTCTTGCTTGAGCCTCCGCAACGGCAAAGAAACGGATTTTCCTTAACGACGGTCGTACCGTCTGTCAGAATGATTTCTACAGTGCCTTGCACCTTGAAGGGTGCGTTGGGGATCGTTTTGATTTTTAACAAAGATTCATTCATGATTCTAATATTTTTAATTAATATTCATAATTTTACAACTGATAAGTTGTCTTCAAAAATTCTTTTAACGGCTGCGGGTCTCTGTCCAGCATATTTTTCAGGTCCGACGACGGAAAATCAAATTCGCCCTGTGCAATAGCCGTACAAAATGTGCCTACAGTCTGTATCGCTTCGTCGGGTAAGCCAAAACTTTTCATCTGTTCGTTGAATGCCTGCAACGCAGGAGAAACATAGCGGATGGTTCTCCCCGACAGTTCGCCCAGTATTCCGGCAATGTCAGAAAAAGAATGGGAGACTGTGCCGCCAAATTCATACGTTTTATTTTCGTGTCCTTCGGTAGTGAGCGCAACAGCCGCCGCAGCCGCCAAATCACTTCTGCTTGCATAAGACGTTCTGCCATCGCCGGCAGGCAGAAAAATACTGCCCGTTTCCATCACTTTACCCATAAACATCGGCAGAATATCCATATACAGATTGTGTCTCAAAATCGTGTAGGCAAGCCCCGATTCCGTAATAAATTTTTCCGTCCGGCTGTGTGCTTCGACAATAATGCCAAGGGGAGAAGCATCGCCTTCGGATTTACGCCGGGTACTTGTATAGATAATGTGCCCGACTTTCGCCTCAACTGCCGCTTTCACAACATTTTCATGCTGCACAAGGCGGTTTGCAATGTCGCTGCCCGATACAAAATACAGTTTGTCAATACCTGCAAAAGCGTTTACCAGCGAGGCGTAATTATCATAATCTCCCTGAAAAATATTCACGCCTTTTGCCTTGAGATCCGCGGCTTTTGCGAAGTCTCTGACCAGTACGGAAATATCGTTTGCATCTACTCTTTGGAGCAGTTCGTTTACCACTATTCCTCCCAAATGTCCGGTTGCTCCGGTTACTAAAATCTTACTCATATTATTACCTCATTATTTTTCGACAAAGATACGAAAAAAATTTCTTTGGGTGAATAAAAATTTAATCTGATTCCAGATCTGTTATTTGTTTTATACTGTATCTGATTGATTTGTTGATTGTAAATCAATTAATTTTCTTGATTTTTCGCAGATTTGCTTTTTTATATTATCTTTGCACGAAAATTGAAATGAATCGCGTACTTTTGTACGCAATATTATTTTTTTCACATACTCATATCATTATGAATGAAGATATTAACAACATTGAAATGCCTCTGTTTACGGAAAAGGTAAACTTGTTGAAGCAAACGATTGGAAAGGTGATAGTCGGACAGGATCGCCCCATTGACCTGGTATTATCCGCCATTCTGGCGCGCGGACACGTGTTGCTGGAAGGCGTTCCGGGCGTGGCTAAAACATTGCTTGCCAAGATGATAGCCAAACTGATCAACGCCGATTTCTCGCGTATTCAGTTTACGCCCGACCTGATGCCGTCCGATGTGCTCGGCACTTCTGTTTTCAACATGAAAACCAGCGAGTTTGACTTTCACGCGGGACCCGTTTTCGCGGATATTGTGCTGGTGGACGAGGTCAATCGCGCACCGGCAAAGACGCAATCCGCCCTTTTTGAAGTGATGGAGGAACGGCAGGCGACCATTGACGGCAAACGCCACAAAATGAGTCCGTTTTATACGATTCTGGCTACGCAAAACCCTGTGGAACAGGAAGGTACATATAAACTGCCGGAAGCGCAATTAGACCGTTTCATCATGAAAATCACCATTCCCTACCCTTCCGTCGAGGAGGAGGTGGAAATCCTGAAACGCCACAACAGCAATGCAACGCTAACCAATCTCGATGATATACAGCCTGTTATCACGAAAGAAGATTTGTTGATGATGTTCGGGCAAGCGGAGAAAGTTTACATTGAAAACTCTCTGATTCAATATATTGCGTCGGTCATTCAGCAAACGCGCACCAGCAAGGTGATATTTCTCGGCGCTTCACCGCGCGCTTCGGTCGCTCTGATGCAGACTTCCAAGGCGATGGCGCTGATTCAGGGACGCGGATTTGTCGTTCCTGAAGATATTAAATACGTGGCGCCCTTTGTGTTGCAACATCGCCTGCTGCTTACTGCCGAAGCGGAAATGGAGGGTCATACGCCGCTCAAAGTCGTGCAACGTTTGATGGAAAAAGTCGAAGTACCTAAATAATAGTGTGAACGGGAGAACGTGTGAACGGATAAACGGAAAACCCGTTCACACGTTTACCCGTTCTCCCGTTTACCCAAAAGATATGTATTTAAAATCAAGGCTTTACATCGCAGGAATCATCATTATTCTGCTACTGATTGCAGGCTATTTTTTCCCGCCGCTGTTTGGAGCGGGGAAAATCGCTGTGGCATTGTTGATTGTTGCCTGTATTGTTGATTATATCTTGCTCTGGCACAGGAAGAAAGCGGGCGACGCGGAAAGATATTGTGCGCCGCGTTTCTCCAACGGCGACGAAAACGACGTCAGGATTGTAGTGGAAAACCGCTATCCTTTTCCGGTGAAAGTGGAAGCGATAGACGAGATTCCGGTCGTTTTTCAACGGCGCAACGTGCTTTTCCGAACAAAAATTGTCGGCGGCGGACAGGAAGTTATTCATTATCAACTCCGTCCCGTTCAGCGCGGCGAATACGGTTTCGGGCATGTCATTCTGTATTTTTCTACCGTTATCGGTCTGATTGGCAGGCGATTCAATACCGCAAAACCGGAAAATGTGAAAGTCTATCCGTCATACATCATGCTCAACAGATACGAGTTGATGGCAATTCACAACAATCTCACGGAGATGGGTATCAAAAAGATTCGGCGTATCGGTCATAACACTGAATTTGAGTACATTAAGGAATATATCAAGGGCGACGACTACCGCAGCATCAACTGGAAAGCGAGCGCCCGCCGCCATTTTCCGATGGTCAATATCTATCAGGATGAAAAGTCGCAACAGATTTATAATGTGATAGATAAGGGTCGTATCATGCAAAATGCCTTCCGGGGAATGACGTTTCTGGATTATGCGATAAATGCCTCATTGGTACTTTCTTACGTTGCCATCAAAAAGGAAGACAAGGCGGGACTGGCTACGTTTGAGACTGATTTTGAGACTTTTATCCCTGCTGACAAGCAAAGCGGTCAGATGCAGAAAATCCTCGAAAGCCTGTATCATCAGGAAACAACTTTTGGCGAAAGCGACTATTCATCTCTGTATGTGCATATTAACAAATACATCAACAAACGGAGCCTGCTGATTATTTACACCAATTTTGACACAATCGTAGGCATGGAGCGGCAAATCGAATATCTGCGCAAACTTTCGCGGCAACACGTCGTGCTCGTCGTTTTCTTTGAAGACAGCGAACTGAAAGAGTACGCCGCCCAAAAACCGCTTTCCATTGAAGAATATTATAATCAGGTGGTTGCGGAGAAATTCATTTCCGACAAACAGTTGGTAGTCGGCAAATTGCGGCAATACGGCATCTATTCGTTGCTGACTGAACCGGAAAATCTGTCGGTCAATGTTATCAACAAATACCTTGAAATGAAGGCTCGGGGTACGATATAGAATCTTTTTCAATCTCTCAAATTCGTTTCATCGCTACTGCGCCCTTCGGGTTTTTTCCTCTACTAAGCGTGGATGCCTGCTTTTATATAAAATTTTTGCTTTATGATGGATTTTTGAAAACCTTGAATTTTACAGAACAATTTTTCAGATTCCGGTTGGGAATTATGTTCCGAATACTCTTTTTATTTTTCCAAAAACGCCTCAAAGATGATACCTGTTTTTGGGGGATTGACAAGGAAAAAAGAATAAATTTTTAATCGGGGAATTTTAGTCTTAAATTTCTCTGTAAGAGTAATAAAATCATTTCGTAAATCATTGAATTTGCAGGACTTACCTTATTCTTGTTTCTGACTTTTCGCGGAAGGAGGGGGATTCGAACCCCCGGTACAGTTACCCGTACGACAGTTTAGCAAACTGTTGGTTTCAGCCACTCACCCATCCTTCCAGAGTTTTTTGGCGCTAATTTTCTGTTAAAGCGGCGCAAAGATAGGTATTATTTTTAAATATCCAACCCTTTTTTTGTAAACTTTTTGAAATATCCTTAACTTTGCAGCCTAAAAAATAGGAATATATGTATAGAACAAGGACTTGTGGAGAGTTGAGAATCGCAGACGCCGGACAGCAGGTTACGCTGGCAGGCTGGGTGCAGAAAAGCCGTAAAATGGGCGGCATGACTTTCATTGATTTACGCGACCGCTATGGTATTACGCAACTGGTTTTTAATGAATCGGTTAACGCTGAATTATGCGAAAAAGCGAACAAACTCGGACGCGAATTTGTGATTCAGGTGAAAGGTGTTGTCCATGAACGTTCCAGTAAAAACGCCAACCTGTCAACGGGTGATATTGAGGTGATTACATCGGAATTGAACATTTTGAATGCTGCCGGCACGCCGCCGTTTACGATAGAAGACGAAAGCGACGGCGGAGACGACCTCCGTATGAAATACCGCTATCTGGACTTACGCCGTAATATTGTACGTAAGAATCTGGAAATGAGGCATAAAATGGCTTTTGAAGTGCGCCGTTATTTGAGCGAACTTGGATTTCTGGAAGTCGAAACGCCGGTGCTTGTAAACTCCACGCCCGAAGGAGCGCGCGATTTCGTCGTACCTTCGCGGATGAATCCGGGTCAGTTTTACGCCCTGCCGCAGTCGCCGCAAACACTAAAACAACTGTTGATGGTATCGGGATTTGACCGTTATTTCCAGATAGTCAAGTGTTTTCGCGACGAAGATTTGCGTGCCGACCGTCAGCCTGAATTTACGCAAATTGACTGCGAAATGTCGTTTATCGAGCAAAATGATGTTCTGACGACGTTTGAAGGAATGAGCAAATATCTTTTCAAAGCCATCTTAAACGTTGATTTTCAGGGAGATTTTCCACGCATGACCTGGCAGGATGCGATGAAATACTACGGTTCGGACAAGCCGGACACGCGATTTGAAATGCAATTCGTTGAATTGATGGATATTATGAAAGGTGCGGGATTTTCCGTATTCGATAATGCCGAATACATCGGCGGAATCTGTGCCAAAGGAGCGGCAAATTACACCCGCAAGCAGTTGGACGAACTGACCGAATTTGTAAAACGCCCGCAAATAGGCGCCAAAGGGCTGGTTTATGCGCGTGTGGAAGGCGATGGAACGGTGAAATCGAGCGTTGACAAATTCTATTCGCAGGAAACATTGCAAAAACTGAAAACCGCTTTCGAGGCGGAAGTAGGCGATTTAATTCTCATATTGTCAGGAGATAACATCAATAAAACACGCAAGCAGTTGAGCGAATTGCGCCTTGAAATGGGCAACCGTCTGGGACTGAGGGATAAAACGAAGTTTTCGTGTCTTTGGGTCGTAGATTTTCCGTTGCTCGAATGGGACGAGGAAACGCAGCGTTATTATGCTATGCATCATCCGTTTACGTCTCCTAAACCCGAAGATATTCCCAGGCTGGAAACGAATCCGGGCGAAGTGCGAGCCAATGCTTACGATATGGTAATCAACGGAGTAGAAGTAGGAGGAGGGTCTATCCGTATATATGACAGCGAATTACAGAAAAGAATGTTCAAACTGTTGGGATTTTCCGAAGAGAAAGCGCAGGCGCAGTTCGGTTTCCTGATGAACGCTTTCAAATACGGCGCGCCCCCGCACGGAGGCATTGCGTATGGCTTGGACAGACTCGTTTCGCTCTTTGCCGGGCTTGATTCCATCCGCGATTGCATTGCTTTTCCGAAAAATAATTCCGGTCGCGACGTGATGCTGGATGCGCCTTCCGTGCTTGACGACGCGCAATTGCAGGAATTAAATATTCAGGTAACTGTTAAAAATGATATAAAAAGTTGAAAATCAGGGAAATAATAAACGAAATTGAACGTGTAGCGCCGTTGCAGTTGCAGGAAGATTTTGACAACGCGGGCGTGCAAACGGGTGATACCGATTGGGAGGCTACCGGCGCGCTGATATGTTTGGATATAACGGAAGCGGTTGTAGATGAAGCAATTAATGCAGGTTTCAATTTGATTGTTTCGCATCATCCGTTGCTGTTCAAGCCGTTGAAATCGCTGACGGGCAGGAATTATATCGAAAGAAGCGTCATCAAGGCGCTCAAAAACGATATTGTCATTTATTCGGCGCACACGAATCTCGACAATGCCGCAGACGGCGTTAACTATCGTTTGGTGGAACTGTTTGGTTTAGAGGAAGTCAGGATTTTGAGTCCGAAGAAAAATGAACTGATAAAATTGGTAACATTTGCGCCGACCGACAGCGCCGAAAACATCCGGAAAGCCCTGTTCAGAGCAGGCGCGGGCAATATCGGCGATTACAGTTCGTGCAGTTTCAATGTGCAGGGCGAAGGAACTTTCTTAGCGTCAGAGGATTGCAATCCGTACAGAGGTGAGATCGGAAAACTGCATACGGAACCGGAAATCCGCATAGAGACGGTTTTTCCCGAATATCTCAAATCGCACGTTGTCAGAGCGTTATTGGCAGTTCATCCCTATGAAGAACCCGCTTTCGACCTTTATCGCATTGAAAATGAATGGATGCAGGCGGGAAGCGGAATCATCGGACAATTGCCGGAATGGGAGGACGAACTGATTTTTCTGCAACGCATTAAAGACGTGTTAAACGTTGAGAGTCTGCAACATTCATCATTAACCGGAAAACGACTTCGCAGTGTTGCGATTTGCGGCGGAAGCGGCGCTTTTTTGATAAACGACGCGATAGCCGCCGAGGCAGACATTTTCATCACGGGAGAAGCGAAATACAATGATTTCTACAACGTTGAGAACAAAATTTTGCTGGCGGTCATCGGACATTTTGAAAGTGAAATTTGCACAAGAGATGTTTTCTTGAACATAATCTCAAAAAAATTTCCTACCTTTGCAGTCCAAAATTCAATGACGAATACAAACCCTATAAAATATTTATAACT
>JAITMT010000121.1 GCA_031277235.1 Tannerella sp. | reverse complement strand
ATTTAAATGGTATTCCCCAATGTATCCTGGTTTATCCCAATGGAGATTTTGAAAATATAGATGTTCGGGAACCTTTGGAAAAAGAAAAACTGTACAAATTGGTAAATTCAGATTCTATTGTCGATATTAGATAGTCGCTGCCGTTTTTGCCGGCAGCGAAACGGTAATCCGATCAATTACTGTTAGAAGTACAAAAAAAGCGAGTTAAATATTATTAATTTGATTGATATGCGATTTACATTTATTATTATCCTATTATTTGTTTATTCAAATATGGCTTTTTCTCAAGAAAAGAAAGAAAAAGGGGATATTGATGCTAAATACGAATGTACATACAGCATCAAATTTGTCAATGATACAACTAAAATGTCAACCGGACGTGAAGATTGGTTCATTCTTAAAATAGGAGATGATCTTACATACGGATACAGTTATCTTGATTTTTACAGAGATTCATTACTCACAACTCCTGGAGGTGCAAAAATATTTGCTGAATCTTTTTTGAGAGATGTAGAAAATGGATCCATTACGAAATCATCCGATTTTTATAGTATTGTTCTTATGGGAACCAAATTATACAAGGACTATGAAGAAAATAAATTAAAAGTCTTGGATAATGTGTCTGTACATTGGTTTATATACGAAGAAGAACTGATACCGCAAAATTGGATGATAGCGGAAGATACCATGACGATAGCCGGTTATGTATGCCAAAAAGCGATATGCGAATACAGGGGTAGAAGTTATGAGGCATGGTTTACGCCTGCAATTTCCATTAGCGAAGGTCCATGGAAGTTTTATGGCTTGCCCGGGCTAATCATGAAATTATATGACATCAAGCATCATTATGATTTTGAACTCATTGGAATAAAAAAAATCGAAGAAAAAATTGATGTTAAAGTCTTATCTGCAAAAAAGATGAATCGGTTTACCTCACCTAAACTGACTGAAATAGCGCGAAAAGATTTTCTTTTGATGAAATTGGGGGAAAAGGGAAACTTGATTTCAAAGATGGATTTGTCTCGGGTCGGATTATCTACAGAACCGATTCAAATGAAATATGGCTACATTGAACTTGATTTGTTTCAATAGACAATGAACAATACAGTTGATAAATGAAAAACATTCATGGACAGAGAAAAAAATCCGTGGCGGAGCGTGTCAGGTTGTAAAGACTTGCAATATATTACTCTCTATCATCTCAATGGTATTCCGTATTGTTTGCCGGTTTATCCAGACGGAAAATTTGAAAGTATAGATCTTGGAGAACCTTAGGACAGAGAAAAACTGTACAAATTGGTAAATCTAGATTCTATTGTCAATATTGGATAGTCGCTGTCGTTTTTGCCGGCAGCGAAACGGTAATCCGATCAATTACTGTTAGAAGTGCAAAAAAGTGGTAAATCTTTGGTTTATCGCTTTTTTAATTGATTTATTATTTAGGCGTTCTCTGATACTCAACAATATCCTCAGCAACCATCACAATTTCGTCCTCCACTTCTTCGTAAAATTTCATTGATATTTTTTGCGGAAGTTGTGCCAACAAAGCCGTTTCAATTTTATCAATTAACGGTGTAATATCGTGTTTGTATGCGTGCCGTATTTCACATTCCCAAACCGCCAAAACATTCCAGCCCAGAGCCATAAGTTTTTCGGTATTGATTTTGTCCTTTTCACGTTTGAAGTGATTTTCTCAATCCAAAACGCTGTATTTGTTTTGGGCATGGAGGCATATTTGCAGTCCTCGTGTCCGTGCCAGAAACAACCGTGCAGGAAGATAACCGTTTTGTATTTCGGCAAAACAATATCCGGCTTTCCGGGCAAATGCCTGTCATTCACACGATACCGGAAGCCTCTTGCAAAGAGGGATTTACGCAATGCCAATTCGGGTTTCGTATCCCTTGACCGAATTTTTGACATTACTTCCGACCGTTTTTCTTTACTCCAAATATCCATTTCGCTGCAAAAGTACAAAAAAGTGCGGTATAAAATGCTTCGCATCAAAAAATCCATTCGCCAGATACTCCTCTGCGATAATAAATAACTTTATGGATTGGCTTTTTTGGTAAAAACCAATAAATTCTTTACCTTTGCCACGAAAATAATCGTTGCAATATGAAATATATATTGATTCCGCTGTTTTTTATCCTTATAGTTCCTTATTTACTGAGAGTTATAGGGCGATTTTTGCTGGGAAGCCGTCCGCGTCAAGGCGCTTCTTCGCAACGAAATCAATCGTCCGCTTCCTACAATGCCCAAAAAAAGAAACATAAAAAAGTAATTGACGAGAATGAAGGAGAATACGTTGATTACGTGGAAATTAAAGATAAATAAAAATATCTTCTTTCAAAATAAGTTGGCATATTTTCCATTGTTTTCGGGCGTGTCGTTGTTTATTAAAAAATAATATTTACTTTTACGGCGTTTTTCCGAAGGGTTTTTGATGTGCGCTCCGGCTCTCCGGTAAAATCAAAACAGAAAAAAAATGTGAATGGAAGCGCTCATTATTAAATATTTATAAACGATGAAAAAACGACTGCTATTTTTGTGTTGCGCTGTTTTTTGCTGTGCGGCACACGTTCCGGGACAGACGTACAACCCCGGTGACATCGCCGTAATCAACGCCGTTATCGACAACAACGGCTTGCAATGGACAAAAGCCGAGCCTGCCGACGGCAGTTTCGCACCTGCCGACTGGACAGGCGTTACATGGTCGGACGATGAAACCGGCAAGCGCATTACCGGCTTGGATGTGAATACCCAATCATTGACTGACGAACTTGACGTTACGGGCTTGACTGCCCTGACGTATCTTAATTGTGGTGATAATCAACTCGCTTCGCTGAAAGTTACGGGCTTGACAGCGCTCAATGATTTGAATTGTACCCGCAATCAGATCACTGCGCTGGATGCATCAAACCTGACAAACCTTTTATCGCTGAATTGCGGCGCTAACAGGCTTGTAACGCTAAATGTATCAGGCTCAAGCCATCTTGAATTTCTGAATTGCTCCTACAATGTGCTTGCGTCGCTGGATGTGTCAAGTTTGACCGATTTGCGGGAGTTTTGGTGCCATACGAATGAACTTGCACAACTGGATGTGTCGAACTTGACCGGGCTGGAAATACTTGTTAGCAGTTTCAACCGGTTCACTTCGCTGGATGTCTCGCAACTGACGGCTCTCCGGGAGTTGTATTGCAACGGCAATCTGCTGACTTCGCTGGATTTGTCGAAGCAGACAGGTCTTCAATCGCTGGAGTGCAACGGTAATCAACTGATTGCGCTGGATTTGTCGGGCTCGACCGGTCTTGTGGATTTTTCCGGAGCAGACCAGAAATCTGCCCTTGTCCTGTCGGGCAACAATGGAAACTTTACAGCCAACGTAACCTTCGGAGACGGAGCAACTTTTGACAACACCGCCCTGTCATACGGCGACGGCGTATTGACGAGCACAAGCGATGCGGCGATTGCTTCGGGATTCGCGTCGCCTGCGGGTCTGCCGGGATTTGCTTTATCGGGAATGCTGACGCTAAGTTATACCACAACCGGCGTCGAGCATATTTCGACGGATGTAAAGGTGCTGATTTGGGGTGATTTGCTGTCGGTTGACAGCCCGGTTGTCGAGAGCGTGCAGGTGTATTCGCTGACCGGAGCGCTGCTGTATCACTTCCAGAAACCGGCGGGAGAGGCAAGTTTTTCGGTGAACCGGTTGCAGGATACGGCGGTGATAGTCAGAGGCGGTTCCGGCTGGGTACGGAAGGTGGTGAATTGAGGCTGATCCACAATCCCCCGATCCATAAAAAGAACAGGAAATTCTGCGCCAAGCGCGAAATGACGATGCTGCGGGAAAACATTCCGTCTGGAAGGCAAAATATCATTACGGGAGTGATAGTCCGAAGCAATCCATGCCATATCAATATTTTGGATTGCTTCCTGCTTCGTTCCCCGCAGTTCGCAATAACGGAAAATGCAGTTTTTAGAAGCGCCCTTTACTTTTGACAGGAAGCAGGTGTGTTTCGAATCGCCCACATTCACAACGCATTGAAAGTTCCTTTTATCAGAATGACCGATGAACTTGTAACTGCCTCATCGGGAATAAATTCCATTATATCGCCATTGCGATCGCCCGTTTGAACTTTCGTTTTACGGAACACGTATTCGTTGTCGTCAGATGATTGAAGCAGAAGCACATAATATTCGCCTTCTTCCGCAATGATGGCGTCCATCGGCAGCGCCCAAACGGTTTTGGAGGCGATGACAATGCCGGCGTTGATATACATTCCGGTCAGTAATGTTGATTGTATATTTTCGTGAGGAAGCGCTTGCACGATGGCAGTGCGGTCCGTTCGGTCTATTGCTTTTCCTACGATCGTCACAGTAGCCTCAAATGATTGATCGGACGATTCGGGTAGCGAGAAGACGACTTTTTGTCCCGTCCTGATAGAAACGATATCTTTTTCAAACACAGGCAAATAGAGTTGAAGTTGCCGCGTATCTACCATTTCGATCACTACATCGGAGGGCTGGATATACTTGCTGATGTCAGCGTTTATACGGACAATATCTCCGTCAATCGGCGCGTAAATAACGGCAGACGGGCTGATTTTTCCCTGCTTTATTTCATCCGTATTCATGTTCAGCAGCAGCAGTTGCTGTTTCAGTCCTTCACCGGCGGCAAGCGCTTTTTTGTAATTGCTTTCGGCCTCAAGGAATAGTTTTTCGGAAGACACATTTTCGGAAAAAAGCGTTTGTTGACGTTTGTATTCCGCTTCAAGCGATTTCAGTTGCCCGGATATCTCCATATACGACTGCTGCAGACCGATGATTTCCTGCCCTTCAAAACGCAACAGGGGTTGCCCCTTTTTCACGCGGTCGCCCGGATGAACGAAAATTGCTTTCACCGACCCGCTTACCACCGGGCTTACCGTCGCCTTGCTTTGAGGCGGGACGTCGGTCATTCCCCGCACTTTGATTTCGTCGTTAAATTCGACCTTCTGCAAGGCTCCGGTCTGCATGTTGATATGGTCGAATTGCGCCTTGGAGATGCGCACCAACGAACTGTCCGCTTCGCTTTCTTCATTTGCCTGATTTTTGTTTTTGCAGGAAAACAGGGAAATGAGGATGAATAAAGCGGTAAAAAATTTCGAAATATTTTTATAATCCATCACTGTATAATTTTTTATTTTTCCTATTCAACAATTTTTTTCAAGTTTTTTCTGGGCGAATAAGGCATCTCCTTCGCATAGCCGATCCGCATTAAAATCTGTGGAAATTCACGGTTAATCGGCAGGGTCTCTCGCATTGATTCCGACAACATTTTCACCTCGCAGGGCTGATTCAAAAAACTGTTGACAATATTTAATTTGGTCTGTTCCAACAGAAAACGTTGTAGCGAGCGACCCAGATTCAACCAGTCTTCTACCGAATTATTCTCTGTCGTAAACAAAATCAAATGGGAGGAAGAATTGATTTGTTTCAGATTTGACTTGTTTTGCGCTTTAGGCGTCAACACGCTTTTCAGGATGATCTCACCCAAAAATCGCGGAATCGCAGGAAATCCCATCGTGCTGTAAGTCAATCCGTTTTCAAACTTCTTTACTTCTCCTTTATTAAATCGAATCCATTCTTTTAATTCCGTCTTAAAAGCATCGTCCACCATTTGAATGTCATTGCCATGCATCACATAGTTCGTCAGGCCGTCAGCCAAGTGATCGCCTGTTTTCGCGAGATATACGTTTGTATGCTCCTGTAACTTAATGCTTTGCAATATTTTTACCGTATCTTCCGGAATCGTTTTTCCATTATAAACGCTACGATTGGTTTGCCGCTTTTCGATTTGATCAAAAAGGTCGCTACCGGTAACCGTCTCCGTTTTTCTCAAATGAATCAGGACACCGTCTGCATTCTGTCTAAGTATCTGGGGATCAAATCCAAAATGTTCGGATGCAATACAGAAATTTTCCACCGCACATCCCAGCGAAATGTAAAATTCGCGTCTATCGGGGTCAACGGCAGCCAGCGTGTCAGCGAGATTGGGTAAAATTTCCACCTCGTTTCCCGAAATTTTAAATCGCCAAGGTTGCGTGTTGTGTCCCGAAGGTGCTTTGGAAGCATATTTTATCATTTCGATAAAATTATGGTTCTGAGCATGTAAATTATTCATAGTAAATAAAATGTTTTATAGTTAATATGCTCAACAAAATGCCTGAGTTTGTCGGCACATCGCCCGGTAGAAAACGTATTTACCCGCAACACCTGCATTCCGCAGGAATGCATCCTAATCCTCAATCGGTTTAAAAATATATCGTTCGTCATAATTCAAAATAACATTTATAATGATAAAATTACAGTTTTTTATCTAACCTTGCTACGGTTTCTTTTAATGCCTTCGAAAGCATTATACATCCATTAGAAGGCTTAATATCATTGGTATAGGTGATAAAAAAATTATATAAAGGTATAACAACAGGTTTTCCCTCCAATCCCATTTGACGTTCTTTTTTTGCTTCGTCCATTTTAAGTTGATAGTAGTTATCAAGATGAATTTTAAGAAGTTCCAAGTTACTATATGCTTTCCATACGGATTGCAACAATTCCTTGTCGTCCACTAAACGCATAGTTCCCGAAAGTTTAAACATATCAAAAGCGCTTGTCTGAACAATGACATCTTTTATATTGAGAACATCGAATTTTTTCCACATTTTTTGAATGCTATCCGCATTTAACGATTTTTTATCGTGAGATAATAAATAGCGGGAATATCTCTCACAATTTTCCAGATACTCTGTTTCTGCATCAATAATTTTTATGTTGTCTTCCAGTTCCAACTTTAGAGCATTTAAATACAGTTTAAGGTCTTTCTCATTGTTTTTGTTATAAACCCAAAAACTTATGGCAAATGTAATTATTACTCCTATTACCACTACAGAAAGTTCCCGCAGATATTTTCCGACAGTCTGGAATGATATTTTTGTTTCTGTTTTTTTTGATTGTTGACTTTTCATTTTCTATATATTTTTTATTTATAATCCCAAATTGTTAAATATAGGAGTTTGGTCTGTAGGCAAATTATTTCTGATGTTGTATTCCGTCAGGAATACATCGCTCGGTAGAAAATACGGTAGTCTCTCTTTTCTGCATCCGGTTAAGGATGCATCCTTGACTTTCTTTTCTTCAAACAGTTTGATGTCAGTTTCTTTTTTCATAGTTTTATTCATTATAATCAAAATAATGCAATTCAAGATACGCGCGGTTGTATTCCAGCAGATTATCAAGATAATCCAATTGGATGGTTGTTGCATTTTCCAGGCTTTGGATGTATTGGAAAAAATCTATTTCGCCGTTGCGGTAGCTTTTCTCGGCTGTTTTGATTATTTCGTCGGATAATGTCCGCCCCGATTCGTTGTAGTAGCGGATGGATTCGTATTTCTGTCCGAGTTCCGATTGTTTTTGCAGGATAAAGCTGTTCATCAGCGTTTCGCGGTTCTTGCGCTGCTCTTCCCATTGCATCCGTTCGAGTCCGGC